>DASXVO010000048.1 GCA_036504215.1 Vicinamibacterales bacterium
CACGTCACCGCCGACCTGACTGCGCCGAGCCTCACCGTCACCGTGTTGCCGGGCCCCAACCGCGAGGCGCGGGAGCTCGACGAGAAGAGCGCGACGAAGGACACCGAGCGCAAGCGGAACGAGAAGGTCAGGGTGCAGATCAAGTCCTCGGACGCGGACCTGGACCCGAGCTCGGTGACGGTGGAGGTCGCCGGGCCGACCGGGGGCAAGCTCGCGGTGACGCCCGGCGCGTGCGCGACCATGCCCGCGGGCTACTGCTCGGAGGCGGAGATCGATCTCGGCAACGCGGCGCTGGAGATGAAGGCGTTCCGGGGCACGGCGAAGGTCACGGTCACGGCGAGCGACGCGGTGAAGAACTTGGGGACGGGCTCGGCGGATGTCGCGGTGACGAGGTTCAAGTGGAAGGTGGACCCGGAGACCGGCAAGTCCATCAAGGCGGCGCCCGCGATTGGCGAGAATGGCGACGTTTACGTGGTCACGTTCGGTGGAAAGGTCGCTGTCTTCAATCCGAATGGCACGGTGAAGTGGTGGTTCCAGACCGGTGGAGGTACCGATACCAGCGTCGCAGTCGCGGATGTGGATAGCGTCGAAACGGTATTTGTCTCGGGGCTATCGAGTGGAGCCGGGGCCGTTTGGGCGGCGAACAGTTCCGCAACCGGCACGAGCCCCGATCCAATTTGCTCCAGTGGCACGCAGTCGCTTGGCGCTATCGCCATCACGGAGTTCATGTTCGACGGCGACGCCAAGGCGCTCGCGGGAGCTGTGGCGGGCTTTAAGCAGTCCACTGGTTCGAAAATCTCGATTGTCCGTCCCGGCGTTCCTCCGGCATCGGCGTGTCCATCCACGTCCTTCACGGCATCGATGAACCCTGACTCGGGATTTGCTGTGAGCAACAACACCCAAGTCGTTCTGGCCGACAAGTCAGGCAACCTGCGCGCGATTGACCTGATAGCTGGAGGACCGACTCCATCGTGGACCACAGCAATCGGCGGGCTAATTGCCTCCAACCCCATCTTCACGAGCCAGGGAATAGCACTTGGTGGCTCATCTGGGGTTTCGGGCGGGATGTTCCACCTCTCGTCCTTGGGAACCGGCGGTGTTCTCGCCGGCTATGGTGCGCCGCTCTGGAACCCCATCGGAATCAAGACCGCTCTGGGCGACCTGGTCGCAGTTGGCTCAGAGGATGGTCGGCTATTCATTGAAGACGAGACGTTCTCGGCCACCGCAATGCTGACGCCCAAGATGACCCTCAGCGGTGCACTGGGTGCCGCCCCAGCCTTCGGTTCCGACCAAGCCCTCTACATCGCCTCCGCCGACCAGAAACTCTTCGTCCGCGACCTCCAGGGCAACGCCCTCTGGGACGCTGAGCTGGGCTCCAGCTCCTTCTCCTCCCCCGCCCTCGACTGCGCCCGCGACTCCAACGGCCAAGCCATCTCCGCCCCCGGCGTGGTCTACGTCGGCGCCGACGACGGCTTCCTCTACTCCTTCATCACCGACAGCCACGGCCTGGACGTCGACTCGCCTTGGCCCAAGTTCCACCGCGACCCGAAGAACCGGGCGAATACCGGGTTCGACTTGAAGACTTTCCGCTGTCCGTAGGTCGCAGCCCGCAGGCCCGAAGCAGCCTGGCCGGCCTTTGCGCAGGCGAGGGAGGCCGGCGCTGCTGGCCCGGTTCCTCGGCAGATTCGGAGGCTCGGCCGGCAGCTGCCAGCGGCGCCATTTCATCGCTGCTTGGCCGCGACCTTCCTCGCGCCTCGTCCTCGCTCTCGCGGGCTGACTAGCTGCCAGTGCCTACCAGTAGCTGCCGGCGTCCCCGCCGGGTCGTGTCGGTCGGTCGTCGCTCGCGGGTAGCTGCCGGCGTCCCCGCCGGGTCGTGTCGGTCGGTCGTCGCTCGCGGGTAGCTGCCGGCGTCCCCGCCGGGTCGTGTCGGTCGGTCGTCGCTTGCGAGTAGCTGCCGGCGTCTCCGCCGGGTCGGCAGTGGTCGGTCGACGGATGCCGGGAAGCTCGAACTCGCGACCCGGCGCGGAGGCCGGCAGCTACTGACCGCCTACAACCCACGCCACCGCCGGAACTGGCTCAACGCCGCCTTGAGCATCTTCGGCGC
>DASXVO010000049.1 GCA_036504215.1 Vicinamibacterales bacterium
CTGGTCCCCTCGTGGTGCGGATCATCGTGGACAACCCGACCCACGCGGCCGCCGTGCTCCGCGAGCACAATTACCACGTCGAGGAACGGGAGGTCATCTACACGACAGCGCCCAACGACCCCGGCGCGCTGTTGCGTGTCACGCGATTGATTGCCGAGGCGGGGATCAACATGGAGTATCTCTACGCCACGGCCATCGATGGACAGCCGATGGCGAGCCTGGTGGTGGGAGTGCCGGACGCGGAGCGGGCGGCTGCCGCTGCCGGGCTCTGACGGAGGAGCCAGAGCCCGACGCCGAGAGCCCTCCGTACAAAGCAAAACGGCCCTCGAACCCCCGCTTCCTGCCTCGATCCGCCGACCTCCCCTCTTCCAAGGGGAGGCCGGTGAACCGAATCATCACAGAAAGCCAGTCCGAGGACCGTCAGCGGCCTGAAGCCGTCCGGCGAGGCTCTGCAGCCCCGCGCAAGACTACTTCTTGGCCTCTTCCTTCTTGGGCTCGTCCTTCTTCTCGGTCTTGGCAGGCGCGGCCTTTTCGGCAGCGATCGTGATCTTGGTCGCCGTCATCTTGCCATCGGCCTCGGTGAAGGCAACCTTTACGGTCTTGCCCGTGATGTCGGCGGCCGCCACAACCTTCGTCCCGGCCATGATCTTGGTGTCCGCGGTCACCGCGAAGTTCTCGTCACCCTTCTTCGTCGTCACGGTCACGGTCTTGGTCGCGTCGTCGTACTTGGCAACCTTGCCGCTGGCGCTCAGAGGAGCCTTCTTCGCAACAGCCTTCTCGACCTTCTCGGTCTTCGCGGCAGCCTGCTCGGTCTTGGCCACGGCGGCCTTCTCAGCCTTGACGGTCTTCTCGGCGGCAGCCTTCGGCTTCTCGGTCTGAGGAGTCGTCTGGGCGAGAACGAGCGAGCTGAACGCGACAACAGCGAACGCGGCGGTCAGAACAGTGAAGATACGGCGCATCGGATAGCCTCCAGTGATGGATGTTGACTCAACAGCCGCCGCCCGGTGGACGGTCGGCATTCCCTGCATACACAAAGGACGTACCAGGCTGGCCTCGCGGGACGGAATGGTATAAATTACTCTTACGCAGGGACTTACATGACCGACACCACCGCCAAGGTCGTGACCGTCAACCGGCAATCCCGCCCCACCGTGGCAACCTTGTTGGTGCCGCTGCGGGTTCGCCTGCCGCTGCTCGTGGCGCTGGTCGTCACGGTGGTCGTGGGCGCGTCCGGCTACCTCGAGCTCCGAGTCTTCGAATCGAGCATCAGGAGCGATCTCATCGAAATTGCACGCTCGACTGCGCAGGCGGTGGCCGACGACGTCGAGATTGGCGAGGAACCGACCAGACGCGAGGACCTGGCTGAAAGCCTGCGCGAGTTCACGTATGCGTTCCCGTCGATCCGCGCTATCTCGGTCATCAGCGTCGAGAACAGCGAACCGACGCTCGTCGCCAGCACCTCATCCGCCGAGGGCAGCGAGGCGCTGAGCCTTGCGCGTCAGGTGGCAAAGCGCGACGACGTCGTGCACTCCGAGTTGCGGGCACAGATCCACCTCGTCGGCGTTCCCACCAAGCGAAACGATCGTGTATGGGGCGCCGTCGTCGCCACCTATTCGTTCGCGGCCGTCGAGGAACTCCGCCGGCAAGGGCGCATCGTCGTCGTCTGGTTCGTGCCAGCGGCCATCATCCTCGTGACGTTGGTTCTGGACCTGCTCACGCGCCGGCTGATTCACAAACCGATCGCCGGCATTCGCAAGACGATGCAGCGGGTGAGCGCCGGTGACCTGGGGGCGCGCGCGCCCGTCGCGCGTCCCGACGAAATTGGCGTCGTCGCCGACGGGTTGAACGAGATGCTCGCGCAGATGGAAGGATTCAACGAGGCCTTGCAGGAGCGCGTGCGCGAGGCAACGAGCGAGCTCCGGGCGAAGAACGAGGAACTGGTGGAGAGCTACCAGCGGGTGTTCTCGCTTCGCGAGGCGTTGGCGCGGGCCGACCAACTGGCCGCCGTCGGACACATGGCCGCCAACGTCGCGCACCAGGTGGGGACGCCGCTCAACCTCATCTCCGGCTACGTGCAGATGATTCGCGAGGAGGAGGGCCGCGATTCGCGGGTGACGCGCCGGCTGGAGATCGTGCAGGAGCAGATTGCCAAGGTCACCACGATCGTGCGGACGATGCTCGATCACGCGAGGCGGCCGATCCCGAAGGAATTGACGGACATCGGACAGCTCGCGCGGCGTGTCAGCGCGGTGGCGCGGCCGAAACTGGACGCGCTCGGCGTGAAGCTCGATCTCAGCGTGTCGACCGTGCCGCCGGTGATGGCGGACGCGGTGCAGCTCGAATTGGCGCTGTTGAACCTCGTGACGAACAGCCTCGATGCGATGCCGGCGGGCGGGGTGACGTCGATGACCGTGGCTGCGACCGAACAGGGTGCTGTGCGCATCCAGGTGGCGGACACCGGCACCGGCATCGCCCCGGAGTTGCTGCCGCGCATCTTCGACCCGTGGGTGACAACCAAGGAGGCGGGCCGCGGCACCGGCCTTGGCTTGAGCATCACGCGTGAAGTCGTCGCGGGCCATGGCGGCACGATCAGCGTCAAGAGCGATGTCGGTGTCGGCTCGGTGTTCACGATCGAACTGCCGGCGGCGACATTGGAAGGATGAAGGATGAAGGATGAAGGATGAAGGAGGAAGGAGGAAGGCAGGAAGGAGGAAGGCAGGAGGCAGAAGGCAGAAGGATGAAGGATGAAGGATGAAGGATGAACGGCAGCCGCAGAGGGCGCGGGGACTGGAGCCTCGGTGTCCTCCGTGTCTTTGTGGCTTTGTTCTCGGCGGTCTCTGCGACCTCCGTGTTCAGTATGAGGCGGAGAGGCGAATCAGGCGGCTATGCCAAGAATACTGATTGTCGATGATGACCGTGAGACGTGCCGATTCATGGCCGAGTTGCTCGAGGGGCCGGACCGCGAGATCGACGCGGCGTACGACCCGCAGAGCGCACTGTCCCTGGTGCACGAGCACGTCTTCGACCTCGTGATTTCGGACATCAACCTGAACGCCGAGAAGTCTGGGCTCGACATCCTCCGCGCATTCCGCGAGTCGAACCCGGGCGGCCAGGTGCTGCTCATCAGCGGGTTTGGCACGCTTGAAACGGCCATCGACGCCGTCAGGGCCGGAGCCTTCGATTACATCAGCAAGCCGTTCGACATCAGCGAGGTGAAGGCCACCGTCGAGCGCGCGCTGGCACAGACCGGGCCGCGGAGGGGCGGTGCGGCTCCGACGCGCGACGTGCGGCCGCCTGGACTGCTCGGGCGAACGGCGCCGATGCTCGCCGTCTACAAGCAGATTGCGCATGCCGCCGACGCGGTGGTGCCGGTGCTCATCATCGGCGAGAGCGGCACCGGCAAGGAACTGGTGGCGCGCGCCGTCCACTTCCACGGGCATAGGAACAACCGGCCATTCGTCCCGGTGAACTGCGGCGCGATCACCGAGAGCCTGCTCGAGTCCGAGCTGTTCGGCCACGTCCGCGGGTCGTTCACCGGCGCTGTGAGCGACACCAAGGGTATCTTCGAGCAGGCGAACGGTGGCACGGTGTTCCTCGACGAGATTGGCGAGACGTCACCCGCCCTCCAGGTGAAACTCCTGCGAGTGCTCGAAGAGGGGGAAATTCGACCAGTCGGCGCGAGCCGGCCCACCAAAGTCGACATTCGCATCGTTGCGGCGACCAACGTCGAACTCGAGAAGGAAGTGGCCGACCAGCGCTTCCGGCAGGATCTCTTCTACCGCCTGAGCGTGATCGTCATTCGCGTGCCGCCACTGCGCGAACGCCGGGCGGACATTCCGCTGCTCGTCGGACAGTTCCTGCTGAACGCGTGCAGCCGCGCCGGCCGCCAGGTGGAGTTCACACCGGCCGCGCTCGACGCGCTGGCGGCGTACGGTTGGCCGGGGAATGTGCGGGAACTGGAGAACACCGTGGAGCGGCTGGTGCTCTTCAGCCGCGGCACGATAATCGACGCCGGCGACCTTCCCCCCGCCTTCCACGGCACGCCGCCCGAACTGAGCGACAAACTGTTCAGCGGCCTGCCGCCCCTCGAAGAGATCGAACGGCGCTACCTGCTGCACGTCCTCGAGATGGTCAGCGGGAACCGCACGAAGGCGGCCGAAATCATGGGGATTGACCGAAGGACGCTGTACCGGATGGCGGAGCGGTTTGGGCTGGACTTGAAGGATGAAGCCTGAGAGAAGTGCAAAGTGCACGTAGCACCGAGCACTTATCTCCGTCTCAACACCCGCCCCCACCCTCCCGCAATCAGCGCGCTGACGTAGGTGATGGCGACCGGCCACTCCCAGGGGTTCTGGTAGGCCATGTAACGGGGGACCCACTCGGGGCCGAACTTCTCCTTGTAGAGGCGAAGCCCCTGGAAATTGTACCAGTTCTCGCCGTGCTGGAAGAAGAGGTTGGCGAGACGTTCGCGGGTGTGGGCGCCGCGGAACTCGCCCACGCTCGACAGCGGCGCCATGCCCATGTTGAACCGTTTGTAGCCCCGTTCCTTGCCGTAGAGGAACAGCGACGTAAACATGAAGTCCATCACGCGTGGCGCATCGGTCCGGTAGCGCATCAGGTCGATCGACAACTCCCCGCGGCGCGGGCCGGCCAGGATATTCGCAAACGCGATGATCCGGCCGGTCTGATCCTCGACGACGGCGCACGGAAAGCGCTTGATGTAGTCGGGATCGAAAAAGCCGATCGAGAATTGTCGTTCCTTGACGCCCTTGCTCTCCAGCCAATCGGCCGAGATCTCGGCCAGGACCGGCAACCGGCGCTCGACCTCGAACGGAGGCAGGACCCGAAAGCGCACCTGATCGCGGTCGGCCCGCCGCAGGAACTGTCGGTACTCCTTGCCGGCCCGTCCCTCGAGCGTCACCGTCTCGAGCGCAACGTGAGCCTCCTCCCCCAGCTTGAAGAACGCGTAGCCCCGGTCGTGCAGCGGCGGGATCCAGTTGAGCGATACCTGGTAGAACACGGGACGGCGGTCGAGTTCGCCGGCGAACGCGAAGAGCGCGTCGAGGAATGGTCCGCGGTCGGCGGTGCCACGCACGTCCGGGTCCGAGAAGACGACCAGATACGGGCCGATCGTGCGGTAGAGACAGAAACCGCGCGCGCCGTCCACGAAGACGTCCTTGTCGCCGTTGGCGACCATCAGCGGCGTGCTCTCGGATCCGATCGCCTCGTGCAGGTCGAGGGCGCGATCGATGTCCTGTTCCTTCAACCGCGTGAACCGCACGGGCACGCGCATCAGGACGTACGCCGCGCCCGCGCCCACGGCGAGGATGAGCGAGATCGCCGAACGCAGGAACCGGCTCCGTTCCACGTCGAACCATCGCGGGCTGCGGTACAGGACGACCTGGTGGATCGTCTGTGTCTCGACGCGGTGCGCGAAGATGCCGAAGACGATGAACACCAGCAGCGCGATGAAGGCCACGCCCACATCGCGCGATTCCACCCAGTCACCGCGGCTCGGCCGCGAGAACAACGGGCGCTGCGACGCCACGAGGACGCCAACCAGCCCGAGGATGACCGCCTCCTCCCAGTCCAGCCCCTTGAGAATCGCGGACACCGCGGCCAGCACGAGGAGAATGACGGTGGCGTGGCACGCGGCCGCGTAGCCCCGCGACAGGCCACGCGCCAGCACCAGCAGGAGCACGCCGGTCGCGGCGGCCGCGACGTGCGAAACCTCGACGATGGGCACGGGCACGAGTTCGTCGAGGGCGGTGAACCGCATCCGAATGGCCGGCGACGCGGTGCTCAGCAGGATCAACAGCCCCGCGGCCCCGACGATGCCTGCCATGAGGCGCCGGGCGAGTTCGACGCGTTTGGTGGCGCGGTGGGTAGCCCAACTGAGCAGTAGCAGCGAGGCCATGGCCCACGGCACGATGTAGTAGATCAGGCGGTAGGCCAGCAGCGCTGCCGTGGCCACGCTGCTCGAGGCGGGAAGGTGCGCAATCCAGAACGCATCGCTGCTGCCGAACCCGCCGGGCACGAAACTGACGAGGCCAATGGCCTGGCCGAGAAAGAACGACCGAATCGACTCGATAACCGGCTGCTCGGCGCCCGTCGACCGGATGCAGGCCATGTACGCGAGCGAGGCCAGCAACCAGTCCAGCCAGCCGACGAGCGTGAGCTGAAGGGCGCTGATCGCCCCGCCGCTCGGTGTGGCGAACCGCTCAATCCGATCGACGATGGCGCGGGCGATGTGAACGGCGATCAACACGAAGACGAACGCGACCGCGACCAACACGCCGTTCCAGAACGGGTTGCCGGCCTGCGGAACTGCGAGCGACGCGAGCGTCCATCCGGCGAGACCCGCGGTGAAGGCAGTGGCAATCGAGACCACCCCGCCTTCGAGATCGGACGGCTTGTCCACCGCGGGGCGGTAGAGCCAGAACCGAATAGCCGGGCCCGCCAGCGGGCCGAGTGTCAGGAAGTTGCTCCAGGCGAACGACACCGCCCCATATCGCCAACGCTCGGTCCAGCGCGACCGCGTGTGGCTGAACGCAATGACGTCGTACAAACCCATGACGCCGATGTTGAGCAGCGTGGCGAGCGCGGCAACCGCGAGCCACCACGAGTCGAGCTTGTGGAAGGCATCGCGAACCTGGCGTGGGTGGATCTCGCGCAGCGCGCCCCACGTGAAGGCGACCACGAGGATGATGACAATGGCAGGGAGGAGATGTGGGCTGTGTCCGACAAGCCAGAGAACCCCGGTCTTCAGCGCAGTCCCCAGGCCTGTCGGGCTTTCCGAGTCAGGGGCAATCCCGTCGGCCGGCTCGGTCGGCTCGGAGGCCGGCCCGTCGAGTTCGGGAGGGTGGCGTTGGTCCTTCACGTCGTCTGGCATGGGTTCGAGTTCCATACTATACGTCTGTGCCCGGTGGGCGGGAAGACGGAAGGGCGGTAAGCTGGCGGGTCCAGAACATTTGATCCTCCTCTCCCACCGTGATACATCTGTCCTCGCCCCGAGGCGCCCATCGATGAAGAACTCGATTGTCGGTCTGATGACTGCCGCGCTCTTCCTGTCTGGTTATCTGGCTCTCACTCCCGTCGCCCAACGGGCCGCCGATACGGTGCGCCGGCCGGGTCCCGTCGAGGACGGCGCGACACTGCTGCCCAACGGTTGGCGGATCGCACCGGCTGGACGCCACCTCCCGGTGGGCGATTTTCCGATGGCGTTCGTCCCCTCGCCGGACGGCCGGTACCTGATTGTCTCCAACAACGGCTACGCCACGCCTTCGCTTGTGGTGGTGGACAGCCGCACGTTCACGATCAGGAGCACGCTGCCGATCGACTTCGCGTGGCTGGGTCTCGTCTGGCATCCCGACGGCAAGCGACTCTACACCACGGGCCAGGCCATCGTCTCGGAATTCGGGTTCGAGGACGGGACGCTGACGCCGCTCCGGACCTTCGCGCTGCCGCCATCGAAGACGGGCCTTGGCGGCGGCCTCGCGGTGGACGCGCAGGGGCGCCGGTTGTTCGCGACGCGCCCGCTCGAGCAGGCGCTCCTCACGATCGATCTCGATCGGGGGACGGTCGAGAAGACGGTGGACCTCGCGGCCGAAGCCTACGCGTGCCTTCTGGCGCCGGACGGAAGGCGGCTGTTCGTGTCGCTATGGGGCGGTGCGAAGGTGCTCGTGTTCGACGCGTCGACCCTGACGCTTGTGGGCGAGGCAGCGGTCGGCGAACACCCGAACGCGATGGCGCTCTCGCATGACGGCCAGCGGCTGTTCGTCGCCTGCGCCAACACGAATGCCGTCTGGGTGGTGGACGCAGGCTCGCTCGCGGCCACCGAACAGATCGGGGTGGCGCTATACCCGAAGGCGCCGGCGGGCACGACCCCGAACGCCCTGGCGCTGTCGCCGGATGGCCGCACGCTCCTGGTCGCCAACGCCGACAACAACGCGCTGGCGGTTGTCGATGTCTCGAAGGCCGGGCAGAGCCGGGTGAAGGGCTTCATCCCAACCGGCTGGTATCCCACGGCGGTGGGTTTCGACGCGAAGGCATCCCGGTTCTACGTGCTCTCAGGGAAAGGACTGACGTCAAAGGCGAATCCAGGCGGCCCACATCCGACGACCGGGCGCAACGACCAGTACATCGCGGGGCTGCTGATCGGCTCGATTTCAGAGGTGTCCGTGCCGGACGCGAAGACGCTGTCGCAGTTGACCAAGCGCGTCCTCTCGCTCACACCCTACACGGACGTCAAGCGGCTGGCGCCGTCGGGGGCTCCGCTTGGCACGGCGATTCCGACGGTCGTCGGCCGTCCGTCGCCGATCAAGCACGTGTTCTACATCATTCGGGAGAACCGCACGTACGACCAGGTCCTCGGCGACGTGAAAGGCGGAGACGGCGACCCGTCGCTCTGTCTGTTCGGTGCCGACGTGACGCCGAACGTGCACGCCCTCGTTCAGAATTTCGCGCTCTTCGACAACTTCTTCGTCGATGCCGAGGTGAGTTACGACGGCCATGCGTTCTCGACCGCCGCGTACGCGACCGACGTCGTCGAGAAGATCTGGCCGACCAACTACGGCGGCCGGGGCGGCCGGTATCTGAGCGAGGGTGGCGGGCAGATGCGGAACGCCTACGGCAACCTGGCCGCGCCGTCGCAGGGCTATATCTGGGACGCGGCACGCCGGGCGAACCTCACCGTGCGCAGCTACGGCGAGTTCGTGCAGCACGGCACGGACTTCGAGGACAAGGTCTCCCCGCTCAAAGCCACCGTGCCAGGGCTCGAGGGGTTGGTGCACCCCGAGTTCCCGCCGTTCGACATGGACATCACCGATCAGGTGCGCGCCGACATCTGGCTGAAGGAATTCCGTCAGTTCGAGCAGAACGGCAAGCTGCCCCGCCTGTCGATCATCCGACTGCCGCGCGACCACACCGCCGGCACGCGAGCCGGGTCGCACACCCCACGCGCGATGATTGCGGACAACGACCTCGCGCTCGGCCGTATCATCGACGCGATTTCGCACAGCCGTTACTGGAAGAACTCGGCGGTCTTCGTGCTGGAAGACGACGCGCAGAACGGGCCGGATCACGTGGACGCGCACCGGTCCGTCCTCGTCGTCGTGAGCCCGTTCGTCAAGCGCCGCACGATCGATCACACGCTCTACACGACCTGCGGCGTCCTGCGGACCATCGAGTTGATTCTCGGCTTGCCCCCGATGAGCCAGTACGACGCGGCGGCAGCGCCGATCTACCGGGCGTTCACCGGCAAGGCCGATTTGAGGCCGTTCCAGGCCGTGGCGGCGCGGGTGCCTCTCGGGGACAGGAACCAGCGACACGCGCCGGGCGCGGCGGCGTCCGCCCGGATGGACTTCAGCGCCCCCGACCGCGCGCCGGATCTGTTGCTGAACGAGGTGATCTGGCAATCGGTGCGCGGCGCGTCGAGCCTGATGCCGCCACCCCGTCGCGCGGCATGGGTGAAACGGATTGCCGACGACGACGAGAACGACAACCACTGAGCACGCGAAGGCCACGACGGCTCGAGTCCCCAGCGCGCTTCGTGCGCGTCTCGGTGTCTTTGTGGCGAGGGAGGAACCGTTATGAATCGTTTGATACGTGGTGGGTTGTCTGCAGCGGTGATAGCGGGGCTCGCCTTGACGGTGACACTCGGCGCCGCAACGGCACCCAGGGTGCAGTTCACCGACGCGAAGCTCGAGAACGGTCTCCGCGTGATCATCGCGGAGGACCACACGGCGCCGACCTTCTCCATCGCAGTCACCTACAACGTCGGCTCGCGCAACGAACGTCCCGGTCGCACCGGGTTCGCGCACCTCTTCGAGCACATGATGTTCAAGGGGTCCGAGAACGTCGGCAGCGGTGAGCACTTCGTGCTGGTCTACGGCAACGGCGGCGACATGAATGGGTCCACGAACAAGGACCGCACGAACTACTTCGAGCGGCTGCCAGCCAACCAGCTCGACCTCGCGCTGTTTCTCGAGGCGGACCGGATGAAGTCGCTCGACATCACGAAGGACAACCTGCAGAACCAGATCAGCACCGTCCAGGAGGAGCGCCGGCAGAGCGTGGACAACCAGCCGTACGGCAGGACGATGGAGGCGCTCGATGGTCTGATGTACGAGAACGCCAGCTACAGACACTCCGTGATTGGGTCGATGCAGGACCTGACGGCGGCGACGGTCGACGACGTGTCGGCCTTCTTCAGAACGTATTACGCGCCCAACAACGCCGTGCTCGCCATCGTCGGCGACGTCAAGCCCGTCGAGTGCCTCGCGAAGGTCCGGAAGTACTTCGAAGGCATCCCGTCGCAGCCGCCGCCGCCCGAACCGGACATGACCGAGCCGGCGCAAACCAGGGAAAAGCGGTTGACGATCGACGATCCGCTCGTGCGCATGCCGCGGATCGATATCGCGTATCACATCCCGCCGGCCAACACGGCCGACTCCGAGGCGTTGAACGTTCTCGGCACGGTGTTGTCGAGCGGCCGCAGTTCCCGGTTCTTCGAGAACGTGGTGCGGCAGAAGCAACTGGCGACCCAGGCGTTCGCGGGTGCCTTGGAGAGCCGCGGGCCCGGCCAGTTCCGGGCGATCGCGCTGGTGGCGCCGGGCAAGGACGTGGCCGACGTCGAAGCGGCCGTCTATGCCGAGATCGACCGCGTGAAGACCGGGACGATCGAGGATTGGGAGCTCCAGAAGGCGCGGAACTCCGCGCGCCGATCGCTCCTGGGCGGGCTGACCAGCTCGCTGCAGCGGGCGGTCATGCTGTCCCAGTACGCGGTGTACTACAACGATCCGAACATCATCAACACAAAGCTCGGCAAGATTAGTGCGGTGACCGCAGCAGACGTCCAGCGGGTGGCCGGCAAGTACCTGACGCCGGAGAATCGGACCGTGGTCATCACCATGCCGAAGCCGGCGGCTGCGACGAAGGGAGGCGAGTAATGTTCACGCGTACAGTCACCGCACTCGCGCTCGTCGCGCTGTCAGCGGTCGGCACCTCCGCGCAGGTGCCGACGCAAAACGCACCGGCCCAGACGCCGTCCACCAAGGGGGTGGTCCTGAAGGGCAGGGCCCCGGTGTCGAACGACATCCTGAAGGTCACGTTGCCACGCGCACAGCAGGCCGACCTCGTGAACGGGGTGCACCTCATCGTCCTCGAGGATCACCGCGTTCCGCAGATCTCGATACGCCTCGATATCCGGGGCGCGGGCGGCTATTTCGATCCTGCCGACATGCCGGGCGTGGCAACCGTCGTCGCGGCGATGCTGTCGGAAGGAACGAAGACACGCACGTCGCAGCAGATTGCCGAGCAACTCGAGACGCTGGCCGCAAGCGTGAACATCAACAGCGACATGGCGTTCGAGTCGACAGGGGTCACCGCGAGCTGCCTGGTCGACAACCTCGACCAGGTGCTCGATCTCGCTGCCGACATCCTGCTCAACCCGTCCTTCCCCGAGCAGGAGCTGGCGCGGTACAAGCTGCGCACCAAAGCGATGTTGATGCAGCAGCGCGCGAACCCGGGGGCGCTCGCCAACGAGATGTTCTCGCGGTTGGTGTACGGTGGACACCCTGCCGGCCGCACGCTGACGGCC
This sequence comes from Vicinamibacterales bacterium, assembly GCA_036504215.1. Taxonomy (NCBI): domain Bacteria; kingdom Pseudomonadati; phylum Acidobacteriota; class Vicinamibacteria; order Vicinamibacterales; species Vicinamibacterales bacterium. The sequence goes on from DASXVO010000049.1 coordinate 11,600, forward strand.
GCGAACGTGGACACGATCACCCGCGACGCGCTCGTTGCCTTTCACGCCGCCCGATATGCACCCGACCACGCAGTCATTGGCGTGGTCGGCGACACGACGTTGAAGGAGATCAAGGCCAAGCTCGACACGAAGCTGGCGGCCTGGACGAAGAAGGGGCTGGCGAAGCCCGATGTCGCCGACCCCGAGGCGATCTCGGCCGGGAAGGTGTCGCTCGTCGACCGAGCCAACTCCGTGCAGACGAACCTCATTGTCGGGACACAGGCGATCCCGAGGACGAGCTCCGACTACGACGTGCTGTCGGTGACCAACGCGATCATCGGCGGGGGACCGACCGGGCGGCTGTTCCTGAACCTGCGCGAGGAGAAGGGCTACACGTACGGGGCATATAGCCGGATGAGCACGCCGCGGTACCGCGGCGACTGGGGGGCCAGCACGCAGGTGCGGACCGATGTCACCGAGCCCGCACTGACCGAGATCCTGAAGGAAGTCGCGCGCCTGCGCGATGAACGGATTCCCGACAAGGAATTCCAGGACAAGAAGCGCTCGCTCGTGGCGAATTTCGCGCTGTCGCTCGAGACGCCATCGGCGATCCTCGGCAACTACGTGACGAGCTGGGCGTACGGGATGCCCGCGGACTACTGGGACAAGTACCCCGAGCGAATCATGGCGATCACGCAGGACCAGATCCAGGCCGCGGCCCGGAAGTATTTCGATTCGACCCGGCTTCAGATCGTCGCCGTCGGCGACGGGAAGAAGATCGGTGAGGGGCTCAAGAAGTTCGGAACCTTGGACATCTACGATACTGACGGGAAACTGGTCGGCGGACGGTAAAAGGTGCAGAGTGCTGGGTGCCACGTGCTACGTGGCACCTATTTCAGGCTCCCCCTCTTCACCACCTCTTCCATCGCCTCCGCGAACGTATCCACCTCCTCCAGCATCGTGTAGACGTTCGGCGTGATCCGCAGGCCCTGGAACTCGGCGTGTACGATCGGCGTCGTGATGATCCGGTATTTCCTGAAGAGATGGCCGTAGAGCTCGCCGGGCTCGATGCCGTCGATTCCAACGTTGGCCAGCGCGCAGGAGTGGGCAGGGTCGAGGTTCGTGTTGATCCGGATCCTCGACAGTTTCTCCAGTCGGCGCGCCCACCGTTCTTTGAGGTAGCGCAACCGCGCGGCCTTCCGTTCGAGGCCGATCCCGTGCTGGAACGCCAGCGCCTCGGCAATCGCGTTGTGGTTGGCCGCCGGGTGCGTCCCGATCTCCTCGAACTTGCGGATGTTGTTCTCGAGCGACAGGCTTGCCGGTGCCAGCGGCCAGAGACTGGCAATCAGATCCCGGCGGACATAGAGGAACCCGGTTCCGACCGGCGCCAGCGTCCACTTGTGCAGGCTGCAGCCGTAGTAGTCGCACTCCAGATCCTGCAGCTTGAAGGGGAAGTGCTGGAAGGCATGGGCACCGTCCACGATCGTCCTGATGCCGCGCGCCCGGGCGATGCGGCAGATGTCGCGCACCGGGAAGATCTGGCCCGTCAGGTTCACGACGTGGCAGACATGAATGATCTTCGTCCTCGGGGAGATCGCCCGTTCGACGCGCGCGGCGATCTCCTCGAGATTCGTGGCGGGCACGGGCAGCGAGATCTTCGTCAGCCTGATCTTGTCGCGCCGCACCCGCTGCTCCCAGGTATCGAGCATGCGCGGGTAGTCCTGATTCGTCGTCAGGACCTCGTCGCCCGGTTGGAGATCGATTCCAAGCTGCGCGATCTCGAGCGCCTCGCTGGCGTTGCGCGTGATCGCCATCTCCTCCGGGTCGCAGCCGAAGTCGGCCGCGAGCATCCGCCGCACGGTTTCGATGCCCGGCTCGAGGATCTGCCACATGTGGTAGACCGGCGCCTGGTTCGAGATGTCGAGATACCGCTTGAACGCCTCGTGCACGACGCGCGGGCTGGGGCAGACGCCGCCGTTGTTCAGGTTGATCAGCGTGCGATCGAGCGTGAACGCCTGCTGGATCTCGCGCCAGTACGTCTCGTCCTGCGCGACGTCCTGGGGCGACCGGTCCGCCACCGCCGCTGCCGCCGAGTGGAGACGGGCCAGCGCATCCTCCCGGAACCCGACGAGGCCGACGGCCGCCGCCGCCCCGCTGCGGGTCATGTGCTGCAGAAACGTGCGACGGCTGGGCATGTGTGCTCCTTCCACCGCTGTCGTTCGAGACACGAAACGCGAGGTTCGCGGAGTGCCGCACGCCGGTGCCCTGCAACCTCTGCGGGTTCGGTGTCGAACGTGTAGAATCACCAGAACGGGCGGAGTATAGCGCAATCAGATGTGGGGGAGCGGTGCCATGGACCTGCGTGATCGCGTTGTCCTCATCACGGGCGCCAGGCGAATCGGTGCGACGGTGGCCTCGGAGTTGGCGAAGCGGGGCGCAGACATCGCCCTCAGCTACAACAGATCGAAGGACGAAGCCGAGGCGACCGCCGAGGCGGTGCGTGCCGCGGGCCGCCGCGCCGTCGTCTGGCAGGCGGATCTGTCCGTGCCGCGCGACTGCGAAGCGCTCGTGGCCGCAACGGTCGCAGACCTCGGCCGTCTCGACGTCCTGGTCAGCATGGCCTCGGTGTACCGGGCCGTGCCGTTCGACCAACTCACCGTCGACACATTGCAGGCAAGCCTCGACGTGGACCTGAAATCGGCCTTCGCCTGCGCGAAGGCGGTCGTGCCTCACATGCGCGCGGCGGGTGGTGGCCGCATCGTCAATTTCGCCGACTGGCTGGTCGTCAGCCAGCGGCCGCGCTACAAGGGCTATCTCGCCTACTACGTCGCCAAGAAAGCGGTCATGGGACTGACCGAGGCGCTCGCGCTGGAACTGGCCGAGGACCAGATCCTCGTCAATGCAATCGCTCCGGGCCCGATTCTCGCCCCGCCGGAACTCGCCGACGACGAACTCGAGGCGGTGGAGAAGGCGACGCCGCTCGGACGATGGGGCGGCGGCGAGGCCATCGCCAAAGCCGTGCTCGCGCTCATCGACAACGATTTCATCACTGGAGAGACGATTCGCGTCGACGGCGGCCGGCACGTGCGCTGACCCGGACGACCCATCACCGTCGGCGCGTGCTATGCGAACAGGCGGTGCAGGGACTCGATCGCGCCCTCGAGTTCGGCGCGGTCGCGGGCGAAGCAGAATCGAAGGTGTCTTTCGCCGCCAGGTCCGAAGTCGGCGCCCGGAATGCAGCCGATGCGGCCCTGCCTGATGAGGTACTCGGTCAACTCCCACGATGCCGAGGCCGACCCGCCACCCTCCTGCGGCGCGGGCGGAAGCGGTTGCGTGGCGCGCGCACGCCAATTCCCGTCGAACTTCAAGAAGGCATAGAAGGCACCTCTCGGCGAACGTCCGGTGAACACACCGTCGAGTCCTCCGATGCCCGCGTAGAACAGGTCGCGCCGCGCCTCCAGCTCGGCGCGGTAGACCTCGACGATGTCCTGCGAGCCCTCGAGTGCGCCAATCCCGCCGTACTGCACCACCGACGACACATTGCTCGCGGTGAAGAACAGCATCTTTCGAATGCGATCGCGCAGCGCCGGATCGCCAACGGCCATGTAGCCGAGTCGAAGACCGGTCATCGCGTACGTCTTGCTGAAGGTGAAGACGGGGATCGTGCGCGGGTACATGCCGGCGATGGAAGCGATGCTGATGTGCTCGCAGCCGAACACGACATCCTCGTACGCCTCGTCGGACACGACCCAGAGGTTGTGCCGCTGCGCCAACTCCGCCACGCCCGCGACATCGGCGCGAGTCAGAACGCCGCCCGTCGGGTTGTGTGGCGAATTCAGGTAGACGACGCGGGTCTTCGACGTGATGCGGGAGGCGAGATCGTCGAGATCGAATCGCCACTCGCGATCCTCGCGAAGCGGGCACCGGACGATGGTGCCACGAGCGCTGAGGATGGTGCCTGCCGTCGGCGGCCACTGCGGATCGGGAATGACGACTTCGTCGCCAGGTTCGAGCAGCGACTGGAACAGGATGTAGAGGGCGTGGATGCCGCCGTTTGTGACCAGCACGTCGTCCGGCCCGCCCACGGGGATGCCGTTCCTCGTACGCAGTTTCTCGGCGAGCAGTTCCTGCAGGCGCGGCACGCCAGCGGTTTGCAGGTAGTGGGACCGGTTGTCGGCGATCGCCTGGCGCATGCCCGCCTTCACGGTTTCGGGCGCATCGAAGCTGACGTCCCCCTGATCCAGGCGGAACGGCCGGTCGACGGCGTACATCATGTCCCTGATGCGGACGATGCCGGAGAACGGAACGGTGTCGAGATAGTGCATGGGTCCTGACCGCGGCGCTCAGCGGGACGCGCCGACACGCTCGGTGATCGCGCTCAGCGTTTCGTGCGTCCGACCGAGCGCGAGGTTGCTGATGTAGAAACGCCGCACGCCGAGACCCATCATGGTCTCGATGGTGCGGACGCAGACATCCTCCGGCGTGGCGCCGGAGTCGAACTCGCGGGTCAGCGCCTCGACCGGTACCGGGATGAACTCCTGCAACTGCGCCAGCGTCCGGGGCTTTGCGCTGCGGTAGTAGAAGACGCCGAACACGCCGGGCATCGCGAGACCGCGGCGGTCGGCCTCTCTCAAGAAGCGATCCACCGGCGCCGGGTCGTGGTGCGACACAACCTGTGTCAGATAGAACTCGCCGGTGAAACGCGGGTCCACGAGGTAATCCACCTGCTTCGAGGCGTGCCGGTACGGGTTCGCCCAGCCGCCGAGGGAGAGATCGGATGTGTGCCCGCGGATCTCCTCCCGCAGTTGCCACGCGTGCTCGACGGAACGAGGGACCCCCACACGCCGGTCGCCGCCGAGCACGACGAGCGATCGGAAGCCGTGCTGACCGGCGCGGTCGGCATAGGCCAGGCAGTATTCGATCGGATGCTTGCTCGTGAGAAACGGCACCACCCGATCGAGCGGGGCATCGTCTCCGAGGTTGACGATGAGGTGGCGGAGGTTGTCCTCCTCGGGCACGCCGACCGCGCTGTCGGTCAGGAAGACAAACGTATTGCGGCGCGTCAGCGCGCGGACCGCGTGATACGTGTCGATCCACGCGTTCATGCCGTCGGCCGACGCGAGTTCGGCCCGCGGGGGCCGCAGTTCGGCAGCGAGAACGAGCGCTCCGGATTGAAGGGTGTCGAGAAACAGGTTCACGGACAGCAGCTTTCTCGTCGAGTGACACGGGCGTCTCGCCGTGTCGAGCACGGCGCGACGAAGTATACAATACGGCCATGTCCAGACCTGACGAGCGGGCCCTCGAGGCCCTTGGATCCATCCCCCGTCTTGCACTCGCGCACTACCCGACGCCCATCGAGGAGTTGTCGCGTCTTCGCGACGCGATCGGCGGCGGTCCGAACCTGCTGATCAAGCGGGACGATGCCCTGTCGTTCGGATTCGGGGGGAACAAGGTCCGCAAGCTCGAGATGGTCGTCGCGCGGGCGCAGGCGGACGGCGCCGACACGCTGATCACGACCGGTGGTGTGCAGTCGAACCACGCGCGCGTGACGGCCGCTGCCGCGGCGCGCCTGGGAATGCGGTGCGTGATTGTCGCCAACGGGACGCCGCCCGAACGCTTGAGCGGCAATGCGCTGCTCGACGCGCTGTTCGGTGCGGAGATCCAGTACGTCGCCTCCCGCGCAGAACGGGCGCCCACGATGGCCGCGACGGCCGAGCGCCTGCGCCTGGAGGGCCATCGTCCCGTCGTCATTCCGCTCGGCGCGTCGACACCGCTCGGCGCGCTGGGGTTCGTGAAGGCGATTGGGGAACTCGTCTCGCAGATGCCGAGCCCGCCTGACTACATCTTTCACTCGACCTCGTCGGGAGGTACGCAAGCAGGCCTCGTCGCCGGCTGCGCGCTCCACGCCGTCGCGACGCGCGTCATCGGCATCAGCGCCGACGAAACCGTGGCGGGAATCCAGTCCACCGTCCATTCGATCATCGAAGGGATGGGCGAGATGCTGAATATCGATGGGCGCGCCCTCGCGGCGGCCCGACCGATCGAAGCCGATGACCGGTTCGTCGGCGACGGCTATGGAATCCCGAGCCAGGCCTCGCGCGAGGCGCAGTCGCTGCTCGCACGCAGCCAGGCGCTGGTCGTCGACCACACCTACACGGCGAAGGCCCTGGCCGGCATGATCGGCTGGATCCGCGAGGGCCGGATCGCGGCGCACGAGACCGTGCTGTTCTGGCACACAGGAGGGCAGGTCGGGATCTTTGCGCTATAGTTCCCCAATGCCATCTCTGACCTTCCTGGGTGCCGCGCGCACCGTGACCGGTTCCAAGTATCTGCTCGAGGTGAACGATCGCCGCGTCCTCGTGGACTGCGGGATGTTCCAGGGACTCAAGGAGCTTCGTCTCCGCAACTGGGAGCCGCTGCCGGTTCCCGCCGATACGATCCACGCCGTCGTCCTCACGCACGCACACATCGATCACAGCGGGTTCCTGCCGCGGCTGTTCGCGCAGGGATTTCGCGGCCGCGTCTTCTGCACGCCCGGGACCGCCGACCTGTGCAGGATCGTCCTGCCCGACGCGGGTCGGATTGCCGAGGAGGATGCGCGCGAGGCGAACCGCCACGGCTACACCAAGCACGACCCGGCGCTGCCGCTGTTCACGGAAGCCGACGCGTACCGCGCGCTCGGCAACCTGCAGCCCGTCGGGTTCGATCGGCCCGTGCCGGTCACCGAGGGTGTGACGGTACGCTTCGTCAATTCGGGCCACCTGCTCGGATCCGCGTTCGTCACGCTCTCGCTCGACGAGGCCGGCGGCCGCCAGGTGGTCTTCAGTGGCGACATTGGGCGGTACGATCGGCCCATCCTGCCCGATCCCCTGCCGATCCGCGAGGCGGACATCCTGCTCGTCGAATCGACGTACGGCGACCGCGTCCACGAACCCGACAACGACGGTGCGGCGCTCGCGCAGATTGTCAACGACACGATGAAGCGCGGTGGCAAGGTGGTCATTCCGGCCTTTGCCATTGGCCGCGTCGAGGAGATCATCTACTGGCTGAAGAAGCTGGAAGATGCCGGCCGCATTCCCGTCGTGCCCGTGTTCCTCGACAGTCCGATGGCGCTCGAGGCACTGAAGTACTACACGCAGCGCGCAAGCGAACTGGACCCGGACGTGCAAACGATGCGCGGGCAGGTGTCGGCGTTCATGACGAAACGGTTCCAGGCCATTGCCACGCCGAAGCAGTCGGCAGAGCTGACCGGGTCGCGGATCCCGTCGATTGTGGTCTCGTCGAGCGGAATGGCGACCGGCGGCCGCGTGCTCAGCCATCTGAGGGCCACGCTGCCGAACCCGCGCAACACCGTGCTGTTCTCCGGGTTCCAGGCGGAGGGCACGCGCGGGCGCAAGCTGCTCAACGGCGAGCGCGAGGTCAAGATCCACGGCGAGCTGGTGCCCGTGAACGCCCAGATCGCTCAACTCCATTCGATGTCGGCGCACGCCGATTCCGACGAACTGCTTCGCTGGCTGTCCGGCTTCGAGCGCGCGCCGAAGCTCACCTTCGTCGTCCACGGCGAGCCGCAGACGGCCGAGACGTTTGCCGGGAAAATCGCCGAGAAGCTGCAGTGGCCGGTGAGGGTTCCGGATTACCTCGAGTCGGTTGAGCTTCCGTAGCTGGTCACAACCCCATAGGACCCCGAGATGTCTGAGCGCACGTACCTGCTCGCGCGCGTCGATGAAGCGGCCATCGTTCAGCTGTATGCGGACGGGTTCGCGTCGCTGCCGCTTCGTGAAAAGGTCCTGATCTGGCACCTCTACAATGCGGCGCTCGCCGGTCGCGACATCTTCTACGACCAGCGCTACGCTCACAGCCTCGAGATGCGGACGGTGCTCGAGGAGATCCTGACGCACGCCGACGGAGTCGAGCCGGCCACGCTCGCCGAACTCCGGCGATACACCACGCTCTTCTGGCTGAACACGGGTCCGTACAACTACCTCACCGCGCGGAAGTTCGTCTTGAACTGCGCGCCGGCGGACCTTGCCGCGGCCGCGCGCGCCGCCGCGGAGTCCGGCGCCCGCTTTCCGGCGGCCGAGGGCGAGTCGCTCGACGTGATGCTCCGACGGATGGAACCGCTGTTCTTCGACGCGTCGTTCGAGCCGCTGTGCACCTGCAAGACGCCCGGTGGGGGGCGAGACATTCTCGAGTCGAGCGCGAACAACCTCTACCGCGGCGTGACCATGGCGGAGGCCGACGCGTTCGACGAGCGGTACGCGCCGAACTCGCGGCTGGTGAAGAAGGACGGCGGGCTGGTCGAGGAGGTGTACCGCCTCGGCGGGCGCTACTCGGCCGCGATTGTGCGCATCGTGTCGTGCCTGGAGGCCGCGCTGCCCTACGCCAGCCAGGCGATGGCGACCGCGCTGCGGGCGCTCATCGCGTCGTATCGAACGGGAGAGTCCGAGGACCGCGCCGCGTACGACATCGCGTGGGTGGCGGACCGATCGTCGCCCGTCGACACGATCAACGGGTTCGTCGAGTCGTACCTCGACGCGCGCGGCGTCAAGGCGGCGTGGGAAGCCCTCGTGTTCTACGTCAACAAGGACAAGACCGAAGCGATCCGCGCCCTGGCCCGGGAAGCGCAGTGGTTCGAGGACCACATGCCGTGGGACCTTGCGTACCGCAAGCAGGGGATCCAGGGCGTCACCGCCAGCGCGATCGACGTGGTCATCGAGACGGGAAACGCCGGCCCCATCACGCCGGTCGGGATCAACCTGCCGAACGACCAGCAGATCAGGGAACAGCACGGAAGCAAGTCGGTGTCGCTCTCGAACGTGGCCGAGGCCTACGAGAAGTCGTTGTCGCCGGCCTACCGGCGCGAGTTCTCGTGGACGGCGGGAGAGGCGGCGCGCGGCGAGCGGTGGGGCGCGTTCGCAAGCGAGCTCACGACCAACATGCACGAGGTCATCGGCCACGGATCCGGACGCGTCGAGGAGCGGCTGAAGGGCAACCCTCAGGGAGCCCTGAAGGAGCAGTACTCCGCGCTGGAAGAGGCGCGCGCGGACCTCGTCGGCCTGTATTTCATCCCGGATCCGAAGCTCGTCGAACTCGGCCTGATGCCTGCCGAGAGTCGCGACGAGATCGTGCTGACCGCGTACGAAGCGTACGCGCGGAACGCGCTCGTTCAACTCCGGCGGATGCGCGAGGGGACACAGATCGAAGAAGACCACATGCGCAACCGCCAGTTGGTCGTGCACTGGCTGATCGCGAATACCGGTGCCATCCAGGTACGGCGGCGCGAAGGCAAGACGTTCTACGTGATGACCGACGCCGCGGCGTTCCGTGACGGCGTCGGGCGGCTGCTCGCCGACGTGCAGCGGATCAAATCGACGGGCGACTACGAGGCCGCCAAGGCGCTCGTCGAGACGTACGGCGTCCATTTCGACGCCCGGCTGCGTGACGAAATCGTGTCGCGCGTCGAGGAACTGCAACTCCCCTCCTACACCGGCTTCGTCATGCCCAGGCTCGAGGCGGTGAACGATGCGTCCGGGACGATCGCGGACGTGGCCATTTCGTACCCTATGGACTTCACCGCGCAGATGCTGGAGTACTCGGGACGGCGGTCGTCATGACGCGGGAGCGACGCTGCCGCGCCAATGACCGGTGATGGTGACTGCTCCCGGAGTGATCTCTCTGGCGGAGTGGTTCTTCCGGAAGGCGGCCGATGCCATACCTGACACTGTTCCTTACGGCCCTGACGGTTCTGCTCTGGAACGTCGGCGGGGCGGAGTGTGCACCGCCGCTTCCCGGGATGACGCGCGCCGCCATCCGGCAGGCCGAGTACGATCGGGCGGCAACCGCCGATCAACTGCAATTGCTGGTGATGGCGGCGACGTCGGCCACCCCGGAGATGCAGGTTCTCGCGGTGCGCGCCCTCGGCCGTCTCGAGCGACCGGCCCTGAAGGACCGATTGGTTCCGCTCCTGGGCGCCACGAATGCCCGCGTTCGCGCCGAGGCGGCAGACGCGATCGCGCAGACGTGCGGCAGAGATGCCGGGTGTGCCGCCAGCGTCCAACCGGCGCTCGTCGAACGACTGCAGGGGGAGAAGGACGCCGACGCGCGCGGCGCGATCTGCGAGGCGCTCGGACGTCTGCCGATTGAACCGCCCGCCGAGATCGCGCACATCGAGCGCGTGTTGTTCGATGTGGCCTCCCGCACGGAGGTGATACGCAACGTGGCGGTGACCCAGAACGCCGCGGGGACACGGCCGGGGTCAATCCTCGCGCTGAGCGTCGCGCCGAAGACCAGGGTCGCGGTGCCGGCACCGGCGTTGATCGGGGCGCTCCGGGGGCTGGAGTCGCTCTCCCGCCTTGAGGCCAAGCGACACCGCTTCTCGAACGACACGATTGACCGCCTGCGGCACGTCGCGCTCGACACGCACGACGCCACGTCCAGCCTGGCCGCCGCCCGCCGAAGCACCGCGCCCGACGAGTCCGCCAGCATCCGGCGGCTCGCGATGCGCGCCCTCCTGCCGATGGGTGGCGTGGACCTGCCAACCGTGCAGCACGCACTCGACGACCCGGACGATCAAGTGCGGCGCCTGGCGTTGCTGGCACCGGCAGCCGACAGGGCTGCGGTCGATCGCGGGTTGCAGGACTCGGCGTGGCTGGTCCGGGTCGAGGCACTGACCGTGTACGGCCGTCGGTTCCAGGCGACCGCGGGCTGTCAGCCTATCCTGGCGGCGATCGGCGCAACAGCCGACCACGTGTCGCTCTTGGCGATCGACCTGCTCGGCCGCGGGTGCCGGCCCGAGGACCGCGCCGCCGATCTCCTGCTCGATCTCGCGGTCGGCATCAGCTCTGCCTCGCAGGTGATGCAGACGCCGCCGCCCGGCGTTGCTGTCATGCACCGGTGGCACGCCCCCGCACACGCGATCGTGTCGCTGGCGAAGATCGCGCCAGACCAGGCCAGGCCGGAATTGCAGCACTTCCTGAAGGTTGAGCCGTGGCAGGCCCGGATGTACGCGGCGCACGCGGCAACCGAACTGGGTGATGCCGCGGTGCTGCGGAGCCTCGCCCGCGACCCGGACGCCAACGTGCGCGAGGCTGCGGTCGGCGGCCTCGCGAAGACGGTCCAGCACGGGGCGGACCCGGTCTATGTCGAGGCCCTGCGCGCGAAGGACTATCAACTGGTAATGACGGCGGCCGGCGCGCTGTCTGGAACCCCCGATCGATCGACGGCAATCCCGGCCCTCCTCGCGGCGCTCGCGCGGCTCACGGCAGACGACAGTGACACGTCCCGGGATCCGCGTCAGGCCATCCTGGATCGGCTGAAGGAGTTGGGTGGACGCGACCAGGCGGCCGCGCTCGGCCCCTATCTGAGCGATTCGGACACGCAGATCGCGGACTCCACGGCGGGCCTGATCAGCGCTTGGACCGGCGCGCCCGTGAAGGCCACGCCCGCACCGCGCAGACGGTTTGCGCTGACGGTGACCGACGGGGACGTGGCCCGTCTGGCGAAGACACGAGTGAGGGTCACGATCAAGGACCTCGGGTCGTTCGAACTTCGACTCTTCGCGGATTTCGCCCCGGCTTCATCTGCCCGGTTCGAAATGATGGCGCGGGAAGGCTACTACAACGGCCTGACGTTCCATCGCGTGCTCCCGAACTTCCTGATCCAGGGCGGAAGTTTCGGTGCCAACGAGTTTGCCGGCTCGTCGCGATACATGCCGGACGAAGTCGGCCGCATCTCGCAGACCCGAGGCACGCTCGGTACCTCAACACGCGGTCGCGACACCGGCGACGCGCAGTTCTACATCAACCTGGTCGACACGCCGCGCCTCGACCACGACTACACCATCTTCGCGGAGGTTGTCCGCGGTATGGACGTCGTGGGCCTGATCCTCGAGGGAGACGTGATCGAAGGAGTGAAGCTGAGCCAATAGGAGTCAGGAGCCGGGAGTCAGATCACCGCGGGTTCCAGCATCCGGATCGTGCCCTTCGTCGCGTCGATTTCGACCTCGATCCCCTCTGCGATCGTGAACTGACGGTCGATGTGGCCGATCATCGCCCCGTACCACGCTGGCACGCCGAGCGGTTTGACGTGATCGCCGAGGACCTCTTCGAGGGTCAGCGACCCGTATCCCTCGCCGGGCCCGCAGTTCGTGCAGTTGCCGAAGACGACGCCACGGAGCCTGTCGAGGATCCCCGCGAGCTTGAGCTGCGTGAGCATCCGGTCCACCCGGTAGATGTTCTCCTCGACTTCCTCGACGAACAGGATGCGGCCGGTCCAATCCGGCAGGTAGCCCGATCCGACGATCCCAGACAGCACCGACAGGTTCCCGCCGAGGATCCGACCGCGCGCAATGCCGGGCGTGATCGTCGTGATCCGGTTCGCGGTCTGCACCAACTGGTCGCCTGTCTCCTTGATGTTCTCGAACGTCACCGCCTCGCCGGCCACGAGCACCCGCTTCGCATAGTCCACGCTGAACGGTTTCCATTTCGAGATGCCGACGGGACCATGGAACGTCACCAGTCCGGTCTTTGCGAAGATCGGAACGAGGAGCGCGGTCAGGTCGCTGTAGCCCATCAGGATCTTCGGGTTCTTCGCGATCATGCTGAAGTCGATATACGGCAGCAGGCGCGCGCAGCCCCATCCCCCGCGAACGGCGAGGATCGCATTGACCGATGGATCCGCGAACATCTGGTTCACGTCGTCCGCACGGTCCTTGTCCTTGCCGGCCAGGTAGCCGTAGCGGTCGCGCGCGTGCGCGCCGGGCCGGGCTTTCAAGCCGAGCGCCTCGACAACCTCGACCGCGAACTGCAACTCGGTCGACTCGAACGTGGCGCTGGCGGGCTCGATGAGGCCAACGGTGTCACCGGCTCTCAGGCGCGGCGGTTTGATGATGGCCTGGCCACCAGATCGGGGCTGCGCGGCAGCCGTGCGGGAGAGTCCGGCAACCAGCGCGGCAGTGCCGGCGCCGTGCAAGAACTGACGTCTCGTGGCAGTCATGGCAGTCTCCGAGGGCGGTCGTGTGCGGCGGGATTCGCGGGGGCGGCCCTGGCGTCGCCGATCAGACCGCGAACGTCCCTTTGACCCGAGCGACGACCTGTTCGCAGAGCCGACCGCTCTCCTGAACGAGCGCATCGGTTTCGGTGCGGCAGTTCTGCTTGAAGCCTTCGTCCTTCACGGACCCGAGGTTGATCAGCACGTTCAGCACGGCCCCCTCGACGCCGGCGCGAGCCATCAGGGCGGCCACGCCCGCGTCGGACGCCGAGTTGGTGTTGCCCGCCTGCGCGACCTCCAGCGACAACTTCAGCGCGTCGAGGCAGGACTTCGCCGTCTGCAGCGGCACTCGTGATGCGTGCCGGTAGCCTTCTTCGAGCGCCGCATTCCGCGCGGCCTGCTGTTCAGGCGTCGCCTTCGGCAGGCGCATGGCGGCCATGACTCCGTTGAACGCGTCGGTATCCTCGTCGATCGCGGACACGAGTTGATCCTTGACGTGCTGGGCGCGCTCGGCCAGATCCGACAGTCTGGTCCAGGACGCCTCGTAGCCCTTCTTGCCGACGGTGAGGTTGGCCACCATCGCCGAGAGGCCGGCCGCAAGGCTGCCGGCCAATGCCGCAACCGACCCTCCACCGGGCGCCGGGGATTCCGACGACACCTCGTCCACGAACCGATCGACGGCCAGCGACACCAGCGGACTCCGCGTGCGGAACTGGTACTCGATGATCTTCTTGTCGGGATCGAACGCGCCCAACTGGTCGAGGCCGAGTGACCGGATGGCCGCCTCCACGATCTCCCGCTCGGGGCCGCCGGCGGACTTGCCCTGTTTTCGCAGGTAGAACCTGCCCGCGTCGATCAGCGGCTGAAGCGGCATCAGGCCGACCAGCTCCGAGCCAGTGACGATGAGCCCGATCTTCTCGGCTTCCTCGCGCACGGTCTCGAAGACGACGTGCAGTGGCGTCGTGTTGAAGTTGATGAGGTTGATCGACACCTGCGCCTGCCGATACTGCTCGATGTACCATCCGATCGCGCGCACGGCCTTCAACCTGCCTGGGGTCTTCACCTGGGTGCCGTGCTCGTCAACGACAGGATTGCCCTGCTTGTCGCGCTTCAGGCGGCCGCCCTCGCGGATGTTCAGCGCGATCTCGTTCGCGAGCTTGCGGTCGCGGGTGTTCAGGTTGACGTTGTAGGCAATCAGGAACTCGCGCGCGCCGACGACCGGCGCGCCGAAGCGCGGGTCGAATCGCGCCGGACCGGCATCGGGCGCCCACTCCGGATCCTGCAGCTTGCGCTCGAGACCTTCGTATTCGCCGGTCCGGATGTTCGCCAGGCTGCGGCGCTTCTCCGATGTCGCGGCGTACTCGTAGAAGTAGACGGGCAACTGGAGCTCGTCGCCGATGCGGCGGCCGATGCCCCGCGCAATCTCCACGCACTCATCCATCGTCACGCCCGAGATGGGCACGATGGGACAGACGTCCATGGCGGCCATGCGGGGATGCGCCCCGTGGTGCTTGGCCATGTCGATGAGTTCGTACGCCTTGTGCGCCGCCTTCAGCGCGGCGTCGGCCACCGGTTCCGGTGCGCCGACAAATGTGAAGACCGTGCGGTTGGTGTCGGCGCCGGGATCGACGTCGAGCAACTTGACGTCGGCGACGCCCTTGATCGCATCGGCTATCGCGTCGATGACGGCGCGGTTACGACCTTCCGAGAAGTTCGGGACGCATTCAACAAGCCTGGCCATCGGTGCCTCCGAGAAGTGAGCCAGACTACTTCGTGCGTTGTGTGAGGGTCAAGCCGCCTTCGCGCTCCGGCGGGCCAGGGCCAATTCCGCCTTCGCGCTTCGGCGGGCCAGGGCCGATCTCGCGCTCTGCGCTTCGGCGGGCCAGGGCCGATCCCGCGCTTTGCACTTCGGCGGGCCAGGGCCGATCCCGCGCTTTGCGCTCCGGCGGGCCAAGGCCAATTCCGCACTCCGCGCTTCGGCGGGCCAGGGTTGGGCGCCGCGGCCTCACACCACGAGATCGTACTCCGCGGGATCGACGACGGCCTCGATGAGTGTCGGCCCGGTGCTGCCGAGCGCCGAGGCGAACGCCGCGCGGAACGCCTCCTCGTTCTCCGCGACAACGACCGGTGCGCCGAATAGCGTGTCGCTCGCACGATAGTTGTCGCCGTAGATCTGCACACCAGTCCAGGCGAAGTGTCGGCGCGTCTGTTTCACGCGGATCAGGCTCAGATACCGATCGCGCAGGACGACGAAGACGATGGGGAGGTGCAGGCGTACCGCGGTGTTGATCTCGCCAAGCATCATCAGGTAGCCGCCGTCGCCCGTGCACGCCACGACCTGCTGCTCGGGGCGCACCAGCTTGGCGGCAATCGCCGCGGGGATTGAGAAGCCCATCGACGACCAGCCGTTCGACACGAGGAAGTGGCCGGGCCCGCGAGTGTCCCAGAGTTGGCCGATCAGGTGCGTGTGCGCACCCACGTCGGCAACCAGGACGCCGTCCGACGCCAGTCTCTCGCGCACGGCGAGCAGGACGTGGTGGGGGGTGAAACCGCGAGACGGCGGTGTGAGCGCGTCGAAGAGCCGCCGACGATGGGCGGCGAGCGCCGACAGATCCCACCCGTGCGAGAACGGCGCGACGCGAGCGAGATACTCGAGCGACTGTCGGATGTCGCCGACCGCTTCGCAGGCCAGTTGGTGTGTCGGGGCGAGATCGGCGCGCACCGTGTCGATGTGCACAACCGGCACATCCCTGCCGACCCAGTCTTCGTAGTTGAACTCGACCGGATCGTAGCCAACGCCGACCACGAGATCCGCCGGCCTGCAAAAATCCGCGACGATGTCACGCCGCGCCCGGCCGACCACACCGACAAAGTGCGGGTCGTCATCCGGGATGTGGCCCTTCGCCATGAGGGTCGAGACGACCGGCAGGCGGTGCCGTGCGACGAACGCGCGCAGCGCGTCGGTGGCGCCGGCGCGGTTCATCGTCAGGCCCACCGCGACCAGCGGGCGCCGGGCGCCGCGAATCGCATCCTCCGCCTGTTTCAGTGTGGCGTCCAAGGGGCCGTCGATTCCGACGACCGCGCCGGGGAAGCCGCCTCCGAGTCCTGGCGATTCTTCCTCGGCGACATCCTCCGGGAAGTCGAGGTGCACGGGCCCGGGTTGCTCTGCCTGCGCGACAGCGATGGCCTTGCGCAGCGTGTCCTCGACCGACGTCGCGTCGAGTTCAGCCGTCCATTTCGTCACCGGTGCGTAGAGCGCCTGGTGATCGATCTGCATCTGGACCGTGCGTCCGCGCCACGTCCGGCCCATCTTGCCGGTGAAGGCGAGCAACGGGACCCGATCGAGCAGCGCGTTGCCGACGCCCGTCGTCATGTTCGTGGCGCCCGGCCCGAGCGTGGACAGGCAGGCGCCCGGCCGACCCGTCAGGCGGGCGGTGACGTCGGCCATGAAGCCGGCACAGGCCTCGTGGGTCACCAGGACGAACTCCACGCCGCTGCCGTGCATGGCCTGGATGAACCGCGTATTCTGCCCGCCCGGGTAGCCGAAGACGTACCGGATGCCGGCACGTTCGAGGGCCTGGACGATGACTTCCGAGGTGTTGAGCATCATGGTGGTCCGGAAGCGTACGACAGATGGCGCCCGGAAATCACTCCCGGAGAGATTTCCGCGGGTAGAATAGAAAAACGGACCCAGTTCACGGGGGGATTCGCATGGCCACGCCAGCACACAACATCCGCGCCCAGCTCGTCGACAGGCGTGAACGGCTCGAGGGCCTGATTGGGAAGGGGCCACCCGCACCCGAGCTCGATCGGCTGCTGGTCGAGGTCGAACATGCGCTCGAGCGGTTCGCGGTTGGGACCTATGGCGTCTGCGAAACGTGCGGCGACCCTATCGAGGCCGTGCAACTCGAAGCCGACCCGCTGAGCCGGTTCTGCCTCGACCACTTGTCCCCTTCTCAGGCGCACGCGCTTCAGCAGGACCTCGACTTGGCCGGTCGAGTGCAGCGAACGCTCCTTCCGCCAGGACAGGTCGTGGCTGCTGGGTGGGAGATGGCCTACCGCTACGAACCGCTCGGTGCGGTCAGTGGCGACTACTGCGACATCGTGCTGCCGTTGGGACCTGATGGAGGGCTCTACTTCCTGCTCGGCGACATTTCGGGGAAGGGCGTGGCCGCGTCGATGCTGATGGCGCACCTCCACGCCAGCGTGCGCACGCTGCTCAGCCTCGAGTTGCCCCTGTCACAGGTGGTCGCCCGCGCGAACCGCGTCTTCTGCGACAGCACGATGTCGAATCACTACGCGACGCTGGTCTGCGCGCGGCTGTCAACGAACGGGGAGGTCGAGCTCTGCAACGCCGGCCACTGCCCGCCGCTGCTGGTGCACGGGAGCGACGTGACGCCCATCGAGGCGACCGGCGTGCCGGTCGGCCTGTTCTGCGTCAACGACTATCCGGCCCGGCGCCTGACGCTGGCGCCGGGCGACGCGCTCGTCCTCTATACCGACGGCGTCACCGAAGCGCGCAACCGCACGGACGAGGAATACGGAGAAGCCCGTCTCGCCTCGCTCGTGGCGGGCTTGTCCGATCGGTCCTCCGAGGCTGTTGTCGCCGCGTGTGTGCAGGCTGTCTCGATCTTCCGTGGTGGGCGAACGGCGACCGACGATCTGACGGTGATGGTCGTCAGGCGGGTTGCCGCGAACTGAGAGCTGGGAAGGCGGATCACGACGTTGCAACGAGCACACAAAGGACGCAGAGCACTCCAGCGGGCCTGCGAGCGCTCCGCCACGCGGCAGCCGCAAAGGGCGGAGAGACCGGAACCTCAGTGTCTCGGTGCCTCGGTGGCTTCGGTGTTGGCGGTGAGGCGAAGAGGCCGGCAGCCGGCACGCACGAGAGGGTACATTCATGCATGATCGACCGGTATTCGTCGTTGTACTCCTGGCAGCCGTCCTGTTGATTGGCGCCCTGCCGCTCGCGGCGCAGTCTGGCCCGCGTCCGATCAAGAAGCTGTTCATCTCCGTGGACATGGAGGGCGTCACCGGCGTCGTGCAGCCGGCGCAGCTCGGGCCGGCCGGCTTCGAGTACGCGGCCGCGCGCGAATGGGTGACCGGCGAGGTGCGCGCCGCGATCGACGCCGCCCGCGCCGCCGGCGTCACCGAGTTCGTGGTGTGCGACTCGCACGGCAACGCGCAGAACCTGCTCATCGACAAACTGCCCGACGACGTGCGCGTCGTGCGCGGGTTCCCACGGCCGCTCGAGATGATGCAGGGGATCGACCAGACGTTCGACGGCGTCCTCCTGATCGGCTATCACGCCAGCGAGTGGAACGTGGACGCCGTGCGCAGCCACACGATCTCGAGCGCGCGCCTGCTGGGCATCAAGCTGAACGGCGCGGGGGTGATGGAAGCCGTATTCAACGCCGCGATTGCCGGCCACTTCGGCGTGCCGGTGCTCTTCATCTCCGGTGATCGCATCGCCGTGAACGAGATGCAGAAGACGCTGCCGCAGGTGGAAGGTGTCGTGGTGAAGGAGCCGATCGGCTTCCATTCCGCGATGACGGTGACGCCGGCCCGCGGGCGCCAGCTCATAGCGGAGGGCGTGAGGCGGGCGCTCGAGAAGGCCGGCCGACCGGCCCCCTACAAGCTGAAGACGCCCATCGATCTCGAGGTCGGCTTCAAGTTCACGCCCGACGCCGAGCGAGCCGCCTACATCCCGGGCCTGTCGCGTGTGGACGCCCACTTCGTGCGCGGCACGTTTGCCGACATGCCGACCGTGACGAAGCTGATGCAGGTCCTGACGAGTCTGGAACCGATTCAATAGGCTGTGGGCTCTGGACTCCGAGCTCTGGGCGTAGCATAGGGAACCGATATGAAGCTGACGCGACTTCTGCCGCTCGTTCTCGTCGCCGTGCTCGTGGCCGCGGACCCGTCGATGCGCGCGCAACCGAAAGGCCTGACCGGTGTCGGGGGAGAGCTGGGCCTTGGCCTCGTGCTTCGCCAGCTCGGCACCACGGCGATCTTCCTCGAGACCGGCGCGCATCCGGACGACGAGAACAACGGCCTGCTCGCGATGCTGGGCCGCGGGCTCGGCGTCCGCACGGCGATGTTCACCTGCACGCGCGGAACGGGCGGGCAGAACGAGATCGGTCCCGAGTTGTTCGAGGCTCTGAGCGTGCTCAGGACCGAGGAACTCGCCTCCGTCCACCGCTACGACGGCGCAGAGCAGTACTTCGGCCGCGAAATCGACTTCGGCTACTCGTTCAGCATCGAAGAGACCTTTCAGAAGTGGGGTCGCGACGAAACGCTCTCGGACTACGTTCGCATGATCCGCACGATCCGGCCGGACGTCGTGCTGACGATGCGCCCGGACGGCGAGGGCGGCGGAATGCACCACCAGGCCCAGGCGCGCATCACCGGCGACGCGTACCGCGCGGCCGCCGATCCGAACAGGTTTCCCGGGCAACTGAAGGAAGGTCTGCGGCCATGGCAGGCGCGGAAGCTGTACTACACCGAACGCTACGGATTCCGCGGCGAGCCGGCACCCTCCGCCGGCATGACACTGCTGTCCGTCAGCAACGACATCTACGATTCGCTGCTCGGCCAGACCTACGTCGAGATTGGCTCCGAGGCTCGCAGCAACCACAAGTGCCAGGGAATGGGTCAACTCCTGTCGCTGCCCGGCCCTCAGACGTTCCAGTTCAGGCTGGGTGACACGTCGCTGCCCGGCGGCGTCACGCGGGCCGACACGGCGCTGTTCGACGGGGTGGACACGACGGTCCCCGGTCTCGCGCAGTTCGTGCGGGGCACGCCACCCGATGCCCTGGCGCAGGGTCTGACAGCCATCGCACGCGAGGTCGAGAACGCGCAGAAGGCGTTCGCTGCTCGAGGCGTCGTGGCGGCCCGCGGTCCGATTGTCGCGGGGCTCCGTGCCGTTCGCGCGCTGCGCGCGCAGTTGTCGTCGCTCGGCATCAACCAGGAGGCGGTACTCGAAATCGACTACCGGCTCGCCACCAAGGAGCAGCAATTCCAGCAGGCGGCGGTGCTCGCGCAGGAAGTCCGCATCGACGTGCTGGCAGACGACGGCCTGGTGATTGGCGGCCAGCCGATCAAGGTCCAGACGATTGTGGCCAACCGTGCTGCGGCCGACATGCAGGTGAAAGCGATCGGCCTCAGCGGTTTCGACGGTAACGCCTCCTGCAGGACCGGGGGCCTCGAGGCGGGAGGTGTGTTACGGTGCGACGCGGACGTGAGGATCCCGGGGGATGCGCGCCTGACGACGCCGTACTGGCGCCCGCTGTCCGATGCCGCCCGGTACGAATTCGACAAGGACGCGCCGTTCGGCCTGCCGTTCCGCCCGACGCCGTTCCGGGCGCGGATCGATCTCGTCATCGGCGGCGTCGACGTCTCGGTTGACGAGCCGGTCAAGTACCGGTACGAGGGCAACATCTTCAGCGGCGAGAAGCGGATGGAGTTGCTGGTGGTGCCGCGCTTCTCGGTCGGCGTGACGCCAGACATCGCGATCATCCCGTCCGCGACGGACGGTTTCAACACAGGGCCCGCGGATCGCGCGAAAACGGCCGAGACGTCGGCCTCGAGATCCACCGTCAAAACCCGGACCGCCGCCTCTGCGTCCTCTGCGAGCTCGGTGTCGAATGCCGTCCGCGACCGCGAGATTCGCGTCGTCGTCATCAATGGCAACAAGGGTGCGGCCAGTGCGCAGGCGTCGCTCGATCTGCCGGCAGGGTGGACGGCAACGCCTCCGTCGCAGCCGGTCGAGTTCGCGCGCGAGGACGCGTCGGAGACCGTCCGGTTCAGTGTGTCGCCTCCAGCCGATGCTGCGCCCGGCCAGTACAAGGTCCGCGCCATCGTCCGCGCCGGCGGCGAGATGTTCGACCAGGGCTACCAGGTCATCGAGTACCCGCACATCAACCGCCGGCACCGGGTGATTCCCGCGGAAACCAGCTTCAAGGTCATCGACGTGAAGGTGGCGCCGAAGCTGAAGGTCGGGTACGTGATGGGCGTCGGCGACCAGGTGCCGCCCGCCATTGAACAACTCGGTGCGGACGTCGTGCAGCTCGGGGCCGATGATCTCGCGTGGGGAAATCTCTCGACGTTCGACGCCATCGTGACCGGCGTACGCGCGTACGAGCGCCGTGCCGATCTTCGCGCCAACAATCGCCGGCTCATCGACTACGCCGACAAGGGCGGCACCCTCATCGTCCAATACAACAAGTTCGAGTTCAACGAGGCGCAGTACGGGCCGTACCCGGCCAAGGTCAGCTCGAGCCGCGTGACCGACGAGAACGCACCCGTGCAGGTGCTCGTGCCGGCCGACCCGATCTTCACGTTCCCGAACACGATCGCCGAGGCGACGTGGAAGAACTGGGTCCAGGAGCGCGGCCTGTATTTCCTCGGCAACGACAAAGACCCGCGGTACGTCGATCTGGTGCAACTCGAGGACCCGTTCCCGGCCAACCGGGGCACCAGGAAGGGGGCGCTCGTGGAAGCCCGGATTGGCAAGGGCCGATGGATCTATGTCGGTCTCGGGCTGTGGCGGCAGTTGCCAGCGGGGACCGACGGCGCATACCAGTTGCTGGCAAACCTCCTGAGCGTCGGCAGGACACCGCGGTGACGGTGCCGTCCGTCCTCGTTGTCGGCGCCGGTCCTGCGGGAGCAACGGCGGCACGCACGCTGGCGCTCGGCGGCGCCCGCGTGCAGTTGCTCGAGCGGTATCGATTACCCCGCAACAAGCCGTGCGGTGGCGGCATCACGATGCGCGTGATGCGCCGCTTCCCGTACCTGGCGTCCGCGCTCGACCGCATCTCCACGCACTACGTGTCGAGGCTTCATCTCGAGGGGCCGTCGGGCGCGAGCGCCGTACTCACGTCGCCCACGCCGGCCGTGCTGCTGATCCGCCGCGTCGAGTTCGACCATCTCCTGTCGCAGTTGGCCGTGGAAGCGGGCGCGGAACTCGTCGAGAACGCGTGGGTATCGCAGGTGTCCGGGGACGACGATGGCGTCCGCGTCGAGACGCGGGACGGCCGGACGTTCTCGGCAGACGCCCTCATTGCCGCCGACGGCGTCAACGGCGTCGTGACGCGGCGCATCGGACTGCATGGCGGGTGGGACGGCGCGTCGGTGGCGCTCGACATGATGGAGGAGACGCCGAACGAGCGGCTGCGAACCGTCGAGCCCGGCACGTTGTGGGTGTCGTACGGTCACGGCGGCACCGACGGGTACGGGTACATCTTCCCGAAGCGCGACCACGTGAACGTCGGGATCGGCTGTCTGCTGTCCTACTTCCGTGCGCACGTCGATCGATCGCCGTACGAGATTCAGCAGCAGTTCGTCGCCGACCTGCGTCGGCGGGGCATTCTCTGCGGTGTGTCGAGGCGCGAGGACTTCACGCCGTACCACATTCCGGTCTGCGGACCGGTTGCCGAGACGGGGCGCGGCCGCGTGCTCGTGGCAGGCGATGCGGGCGGCTTCGTCAATGCCTACACGGCCGAAGGCATCTACTACGCGATGGTGTCGGGCGACCTCGCTGCCCGCGCGGCGCTCGAGGTGGACATGGTCGACGACCCGGGCGGCCCGCGGAACCTGGCACCCTGGTATCGACTGGCATGGCGCCGCGAGATCGGAGCCGAGCTTCGCGACTCGGTGCTGATCCAGCGATACCTGTTCCGCCAGGCCGCGCGCATCGAAGCCGTCATTCGCGGCGCGGCCGCGTATCGGGATGTCGCCGACACGATCATCGGCTACGTGGCGGGCACGGTGACGTACGCACAAGCCCGGCGACGACTGCTCGCGCAGTTTCCCCACGTTGCATTCAGGCTGGCGGGGATTGCCCTGTTCAGCTGAATGCCGGCCTCGCACGCCACGCTTCAGCCCGGCCCCGGTGATGTCACCCCGGCCCGGCCGCCGGCACACTCGTCCTTCGTGATACGCGCGGCAATCGCCTATAATGCGATGAGGCCCCCTCGGTGCAGGCCGGATTCCTGCCTCTTTCCGCACACGGGAGTTCTACCCGTTTCTTTTCCCCGACCGTGACGCGCCACGGGCGCCCCGCGCCGTAGGAGTCGTTGGATCATGACCGACATCATTCGTCAGTCGATGCCTCTGCTCGGGCCGGAGGTCGAGAACCAGCTGTATCCCGCCTGCCGGCTCGCCCGCCTGATCGGAAAGTTCCCGGAAGAATGGACCGTGGACGATTTGATCGGCGTCGTTGGCGCGCTGAACATCCGACTCGTCAGCCTCATGCACGTGGGCGGAGACGGCTGGCTCAAGACCCTCGATTTCGTTCCGCGCGATTTGCCGCACCTGCGCGAGGTGCTGTCGTTCGGCGAGCGGGCGGACGGCTCGAGTCTGTTCGGCGCGATGGGGGTCTCGGTCACGGCGTCCGACGTGGTCCTGCGTCCGCGCTTGTCCACTGCGTTTGTCGACCCGTTCGCCACCCATCCGACGCTCGTGGTCTTCTGCGGCCATTTCGGACGCGACGGTGCACCGCTGCCCGAGTCTCCCGACACCATCGTGCGAAGCGCGTTCGACCGCCTGCACACGGAGCTTGGCGTGGAGTTGCACGCACTGGGAGAAATCGAGTTCTTCCTGGGCAAGCGGCCCGACGAGACGGACATCTACGGCGCGACCGAGCGCGGGTACCACGCCAGTTCGCCGTTCGTCTTCGGCGAGGCGCTCCGCCGGCGGGCGATGGTGATGCTGGGGGAGATCGGCATCCCCGTGAAATACGGCCACAGCGAGGTGGGCTACATCCAGCCGGACGAGGTGGACGCGCGAATCTGGGAACAGCACGAGATCGAACTGTCGCTGCAGCCGCTGCCGCAGGCGGCCGACTCGGTGCTCGTCGGGCAGTGGCTGCTCCGGAACCTCGCGCACAAGGCCGGGTGGCGCTGCAGCTTCGACCCGGTGCTCCGGAAGGGCCACGCGGGGAGTGGCCTCCATTTCCACCTGTCGCCCGTCATCGACGGCGTGCACCAGAAGCACAGCACGCCGGACGGGGCTCTTGACGGCGTGGCGCGCTGGTTGATCGCGGGACTCGTGCGGAACGCGGACGCGCTGATGGCGTTCGGCAACCGGGTGCCGAATTCGTTCGTCAGGCTGATCCAGGCCAAAGAGGCGCCGAGCACGGTGACCTGGGGCCGTTACAACCGCAAGGCGCTCATCCGGCTGCCGATCGTGGCAACCGACGAGCAGGGTCGGTCGGTGAGTCCGGAGACCGTGGAATTCAGGCTGCCGGATGGCTCAGCGCATCCGCACCTGCTGCTGGCCGGGATCGCGCAGGCCTTCGTCGCGGGCAAGTCGTTCGACAATCTCGACGCGCTGCTCGAAAAGACGTGCGCGCAGACGCTGCAGGCGCCGTACGCCATTCCGGTTCCGCGCGGCTTCGGTGAGGTGGGCGACGGGCTTCGGCAGCACCGTGCAACGTTTGAAGCGGGAGGCATCTTCCCGCGCCACGTCATCGACAGGACGGTTGAAGCGCTGGGACAGATGTAGCAGGACGGGGGGATCACGCCTGCCCCCCGACTGTCCTCGGCCGATTGACTACTGATCCGTCACCGTCCCAACCAGTCCGCATACAGTTCCGGCCGCCGGTGACGCAGGAACAGGCGGCGCGCGTGCGAGCGCTCGATCCTGGACAGGTCGACGGTGGCGTAGAGAATCGTGTCTTCGCCGGCCGGGGCCTTGGCGATCACCGTGCCGTTCGGCGCGCACAGGAACGATTCGCCGCCAAACGTCAGACACTCCTCTTCGCCCACCCGATTGCACAGTGCCGTGAAGTAGCCGTTCTGAAACGCGGCGACGCGCATCTCAGCCTCGTACAATCCCTCCGGCCACTCGCCCACCGCACCCGCCTGGGGCACCACGACGACCTCCGCGCCGCCAACCGCCAGCGCCCGCATGTACTCGGGATAGTGCCGGTCGTAGCAGATCGCGACCCCCACCTTGCCGACGGCCGTGTCGAACACCGGTGCCCCGGTGTCGCCGGGCGTGTAGTAACCCTGCTCGTGAAAGCACGGGTAGTCGGTGATGTGCACCATGCGCGTGCGGCCAACGAGCGATCCGTCTGCGTCGATCACGGGCGACGTATCGAACGTGCGGTCACCGTCGCGCTCGAACAGGTTGAGGACGAGGACGACACCGTGCTCCGCAGCCTTCTGCTGGAACGCCTCGGTGATGGGTCCGGGAATCGGTTCGGCCTGGCTGAGCAACTCGGGGGTGGCCACCGTCTGCGGATAGAACGGCTCGAACGCCAGCTCGGCAAAACAGATGAGTTTCGCGCCGTTCGCGGCGGCGGCGGTCACGGCCTCGAGGCCGGCGGCGACGTTGGCGGCCCTGTTCCCGGTGGCACGCTGTTGGACGAGAGCGATGTTCATGAGGAGAGATTCTATAGAAAGAAGTGCCAAGTGCGAGGTGGGAAGTGCGAGGTGTAACCGGCGGCAGCGGCAGGCCGCAGGGGCGCGGCTACCGGGGGCGGCGTGTCACGAAGAACTCGTCGCAGAGGTCACCGCGTTCGAACGACAGCGTCTGCGAGCAGGTGAACGTGCCAAGGCCGAAGCGGCCCGACGGGTCATACGATCCGCCGTAGGCGAGGTCCATGATGGCCGCGCAGATTCCGCGCGTGACGATCGAGGTGGCGCGTGCGCTGGCTTTTGGTGCCGCGGCGAGCAGGCGTGACGAGTCGTAGACGCGGAGGAGCAGCTGCTCGAACGGGATGAGATCGATGATCTCGCAATCGTCGAGGCCGAGACCGCTCAGTGTCGCGAAGGCCGCATGCAGCACATCGTCGGCACTCGCCAGGTCGGACTCGAGCGGCATAATGTAGCCGGTCCACGCGACCGAATCGAGGATGTCTGCACCCGTGTGGTACCCGAACTCCGCGGACGCGGTGAGCAACTGCCAGTCGCCCGGGTCGAGCAGGTCCTCCGAGGCCGGCGCCGAGATCCACTCCTCGAAGCGTTCCATGAAGGAATCGGGCAGGTGATCGGCCGAGCCGCCGTACGGTGGAACAAGACGCGGGAATCCGCTCGTCTCGATGCGCGCCGTCTCGCTCGAATGAGCCTTTCGACCTTCAGCCACTGATCCTCCCCGGTCATGGCGTTAATCGGCAGGACCGGGGAAGAGATGAAAGCGCCCGGGAATCACCTTCGCGGTGTGTCGCGAGCGACCAGAACCGCACAGACCGTCATGCCCAGTGTGCCGACGAGCGGCACGAGCATGCCGAAGCGCACGCCCGCCGCCTGCGAGAGGTGGCCGAGCAGATACGGATACGACATCGATCCCAGCATCGCGACCGAGAACAGGAAGCCGAACACCGTCCCGGCAAATCGATGGTAGCGATCACCGGCGATGGCGAGCGCCGTCGGGAAGACGGCCGAGTAGGCGAAGGCGGTGATCCAGGCGCCCGCCGTCAACGCAGGCAGCCACGCCGCAGCCGCCAGCAGGATCAGGAGGCCGGCGATGGCCATGAGGCCGCTGGCCACAATCAGCCGGCTCTTCCCAAGCCGGGCCTGTGCGCGCGACGACAGCATCCGCCCGAGGATGGCCATGACCCAGTAGCCGAGGAGCACCGCCGTCGCAACCCGCGGAGACCAGCCCAGCGAACCCACGTAGGTCGACGTCCAGCCGCTCAGCGCCGCCTCGTTCCCGGATTGAAACAAGAGGAGGGCCGCGATCAGGAAGATACCCGGCTCGCGCGCGACGCCGACCATTCCCGCGAACGAGAAACCCGCTGCTTCGTGTGGCGGTGGAAAGCGAGGCACCACGCAGGCGACGACACCGAGAGCCGCCACGGCGGCGCACAGGAGGAATATGCCCGGCAGCGAAATGATGCCGAAGAGCAGGGCGACGATCAGCGGGACGAAGAGCGCGCCGACGCCGAAGCAGACGCCCAGCAGGTTCAGCATCCGGCCGCGGTCCTCGGGGTAGATGTCCGACACGAGCGCGTTGCCGCCGGTGTTGAGCGGTGCGGCCCCGAAGCCGAGCAGGGCTGCCGCCACGGCGGCGGCGGCGAACGACCGGGCAAACGAGAACAGCACGAGCGACGCGGTGACCATCATCGAGGCCGACAGCAGCGTGAACCTGCTGCCGAATCGATCGATCACCGGACCGACGAGCACCGTGGAGATGAGCAACCCGACGTACATCGCGCTGAAGACGTCGCCCTGGCTCGCCAAATCGATGCCGAGTCGCGCGCGCAGCTCAGGCAGGCCGAACAGCGTGCCGAGCAGCGCGATCACCATGCCGAACACGAACATCGCGATGCACGCGGCGGCGAACAACGGCCGGCGGTTGAGTGTCATTGGGGTCGGGACTGTCTTCACTTCTTCGGTTGTAGAATTGTCACAAGAACGCCCCCCCTCAGCAGATGGCCCTGTCGGGCTAGGTCGAAGCGAGCCGTCCGCCGGCCATGTTATCATCGAGATCTCAGCCATGAATCTCGTGTGATTCCGTCTCGCGTGCGGATCTGTGCGCTCCGACTGTCGGACGGCGGCATGTAGCCTGTCGGACCGCAGCCCGTAGCCTGGCGGGCCGCGGCATGCAGGGCCGGTCCGTGGACCCGCCCGCGCGATCGTTCCAGACCACCAGAAGAGGCGCCATGCAAAGCGACGGCAAGCGGGCTCCCGCCAAGGTCACCTACGCGACGATGGGCGGCGATCAGATGATCGAGCTCCATCTGGAACTCGATCGGGCGATCGAGCAGGTGAAGAAGGACTTCGGGCAGACGCATCCGGTGTTCATCGATGGTCGCGCCGTGGAAGGGGCGGGCGGCATCATCGAGGATCGAAGCCCGATCGACACCCGGATCCTCGTCGGGCGGTTCACCGCTGCCACGCGCGAGCAGACACAGGAGGCCATCGCGGCCGCCAGGACGGCGTTTCCCGCGTGGAGCCGTCTCCCGTGGGAGGAGCGTGTGCACATCGTCCGCCGCATCGGGCGCAAGGTGCGGGAACGGCGTGCCGAGTTGTCCGCCGTCATTGGGTACGAAGCAGGGAAGAGCCGGCTCGAGTGCGTGGGCGAGGTGGAAGAGGCCGCCGACTTCTTCGACTACTACTGCGATCGGATGGACGCGACCGACGGCTTCACGAACCTGATGGGCATGCCGGGGTCATCCGAGGAAAGCCGCAGCGTGCTTCGTCCATACGGCGTTTTCGGCATCATCGCGCCATTCAACTTCCCCCTCGCGCTGGCCGCCGGACCAACTGCAGCCGCCCTGCTCGCCGGCAACACCATCGTCTGCAAGCCGGCCGAGGACACGCCGCTGTCGGGGGCGAAGTTCTACGACATCGTGTCCGAGTTCCTCCCGGCGGGCGTCTTCAACCTCGTCAATGGGCCGGGGATTCCGGTTGGGCAGGAACTCGCGAACAACGCGGGCGTGGATGGGCTCGTGTTCACGGGGTCGATGGAAGTCGGCATGAGACTGCTGCGCGACAACGGCGCCCGGTCGATCCCGCGTCCGCTCATCATCGAGATGGGCGGAAAGAACCCCGCGCTCGTCATGGGCTCCGCGGATCTCGACAGGGCGTCGGACGGCGTCATGCGTTCGGCCTTCGGCGCGACCGGCCAGAAATGCTCCGCCTGCTCGCGCGTCTACGTCGACCGCGAGGTCCGCGGCCGGTTCGTCGAGTTGCTGGTGGAGAAGGTGCGCGAGCTCAGGGTCGGAAACCCGCTCGAACGGGACGTCTGGACGGGTCCCGTGATAAACGAACGGGCCGTGCAGACGTACGAGAACGCGATCGCGCAGGCGAAGCGCGATGGCGGACGCATCCTGACGGGCGGCCGGCGGATGATGGACGAGCCGTTCAACCACGGTTACTTCGTCGAGCCCACGGTCATCGACGGCCTGCCGAAGGACCATCCGCTGTTCACGAAGGAACTCTTCGTACCGATCACCGTCGTCGGTGACGTCCTGACGCTCGACGAGGCGATCGACCTCGCCAACAGGACGGAATACGGACTGACGGCGGGCATCTTCACGCAGGATGACCGGGAAATCGAAGAGTTCTTCGACCGCATCCAGGCGGGCGTCGTGTACGCCAACCGCCGCGCGGGCGCGACGAGTGGTGCGTGGCCGGGGCAGAACTCATTCGGCGGGTGGAAGGCGAGCGGCTCGACCGGCAAGGGCACCGGCGGCCCGCACTACGTGCAGCAGTTCTTCCGCGAGCAAAGCCGCACGCGCGCCCGGTAAGAACGCGCATCCGGCAACCGGCGTGTCCGATGACTCGTGTCCGACAACCCGTGTCCGATAACCAGTTGACTCGGCCGGCTCATCGGCGGACTCTATACCGATGCCGATGACGACGACCCTTGCGCCCCGCGGGTTTCACGGGTTCATCCGGGCGACGCTGATCGGGACGATCCTCCAACTGGCGTTGGTGGTGGGCGGTCACTCTGCTCCGGCGATTGCGCAACTCTTCGCGCCGCTGGGCATGCTGATCTCGCTCGTCGCCGGGTTCCTCGCCGGCCGATGGCAGGCTGGGACACGGCTCGGCGCGGTCGTTCTCGGCGGGGTCGCTGGCGGCCTGTGCGCCTTCCTCGGCATCCTGGAATCCTATTACCTGAAGGACGTGCCTGCCTGGGTGCTGGCGTTCGGCCCTGCCAGCTCGGCCCTGACCGGTGCGATTGGAGGATTCCTGGGCAGCCTCGGCAAGAGGGCCTAGTTCCGGCCCCCGGGCATCGCGGCTTGCGGCGGGCGCAGCACCTGCGGGACAATATCATCTCGTCCACCCGGTCTCCTTCCCCCCGGGTATCCGTGTGCCTGCCCCGCTGGGACTCATACATCGCCGGACCTCAAGGAGAGGCTATGACGATTGCCTACGACTACAAGACCCGGACCTCCTACACCGAGGACGCGGCCAAGCAGAAGGCGGCCCACAAGGTCCTCCTTCAACACACATTCGAACCGAGCCTGCCCGATCGCGGCTACACGAACCGCACGCTCCACATCGATCTGACGACGCTGAAGGTCACCGAGAAGAAGGTGACGGAGCAGATGAAGGAGATATTCGTGGGCGGGCGCGGCTTCGGGCTGTGGTACCTGTGGCAGGCGATTACGCCCACGACCAAGTGGAACGACCCGGAGAACGACATCATCATCAGTCCCGGGCCGCTCGCCGGCAACACGCAGTACGCCGGCTCCGGCAAGTCGCTGGTGGTCACGCTCTCCCCGCTGACAGGCATCCCGGTGGACAGTAATGTGGGCGGCTACTTCGGCCCGCTCCTGAAGTTCTGCGGCTTCGATGCGCTCGAAATCCAGGGCAAGGCCACAAGCGACGTCGTCGTCGTCATCGACGGTCCGAAGAAGACGATCACGATCGAGGAAGCGCCCGAGGAGAATCACGACAGCCACGTGGCCGCCGAGATCTTCACGCACCAATACGCCGACAACGAGAAGGACTTCGTGAACGTGTCGGTGGTGTCGGCCGGCAAGGGCGCCGACCATGCGCGGATCGGCTGCCTGAACTTCTCGTGGTTCGACCCCAAGCGGGGCGCCGTCCGCCTGAAGCAGGCCGGCCGCGGTGGGATCGGCTTGGTGTTCCGCGACAAGAAGATCAAGGCGCTCGTCGTGCACGGCCAGAAGTTGAAGGCGAACATGAACAACGCGGTGAACTTCGAGCGGACCTCGAAGGTCGGCCGCGTGCTCGCCAAGGAAATCCACGACTTCGACGATCAGCAGTGCAAGATGCGGAAGATCGGCACGGCGCACCTGGTCGAGGTCATGGACGCGTACGACCTGCTGCCGGTGCACAACTTCCAGTACGGCAAGCACGAGGACACGCCGAAGATCGCATCCTACGTCTGGGAGAAGCGCTTCACGCAGGGCGTGTTCGACGGCTGCTGGTACGGCTGCCACATGGCGTGCGCGAAGGGCGCCGATTGCCACAAGGTGATGACCGGTCCGTACAAGGGCGACCTCGTCACGGTCGACGGTCCCGAGTACGAGACAGCCGCCGGCCTCGGATCGAACTGCGGCATCTTCGATCCGAACTGGATCCTCGAATCGAACTTCTACTGCGACACCTACGGCGTGGACACGATCTCGTTCGGCACCTGTTGCGCCTTCACGATGGAGTGCTACCAGCGCGGGATCTTGAACAAGGAGCGAACGGGCGGCCTCGAAATGACGTGGGGCAACGGCGAGGCGCACGTCGAACTACTGCACCAGATGGCGGCGGGCCAGGGCTTCGGCGTCATCGTCGGACAGGGTGTGAAGTACATGCAGGAGTACTTCGCCGAGCAGGGCTGGGGCGACCTTCAGTTCATGCGCGACATCGGCATGCAGGTGAAGGGCATGGAGTACTCGCAGTACATGTCCAAGGAGTCGCTCGCCCAGCAGGGTGGCTACGCGCTGACAAACAAGGGACCCCAGCACGACGAGGCCTGGCTGATCTTCATGGACATGGTGAACAACCAGATCCCGACCTTCGAGGACAAGGCCGAGGCGCTGCACTACTTCCCGCTGTTCCGCACCTGGTTCGGCTTGATGGGCCTCTGCAAGCTGCCGTGGAACGACATCGAACCCGAGGACAACGCGAAGCACGGAAAGAACGCCGCGAAGGTGCCCGACCACGTGCACAACTATCTCGAACTCTACGCCGGCATCACCGGCAAGGAGATGACGACCGACGAGATCATCCTGCAGTCCGAAGCCGTCTACAACTTCCAGCGCGTGTTCAACCTTCGAATGGGCATGGGTGGTCGCAAGTCCGACTGGCCGCCGTACCGCTCCGTCGGTCCAGTGACGAAGGAAGAGTACGAGTCGCGGGCCGAACGCTACGACCAGCAGCTCAAGGATCTGATCGGCGTCGATCCGGCCGGCAAATCCACCGAGGAGAAGATGGCGCTGCACCGCACGTGGCGTGAAGACCGCTACAACAAGCTGTGCGACACCGTCTACGCCCGTCGAGGCTGGACCAACAACGCCATCCCGACGCTCGAGACGCTGAAGAAGTTCAAGATCGACTTCCCGGAGGTGGTCGCGGTGGTCACGCCGCATCTGGGATAGGCACATGGGATTCAGGAGTCTGGATTCGGGATTCCTGACTGCCGCGAGAACGCAGGATGTCTGCAGCGGTTTCGGTCCCATCGAACATCGCCCAGGGACACATGCGAAGCCGTGATGATACGGTCTGCGGAGGTTGGCTGATGCTCAGTGCGAGGGACGAGCTGGGCACCGTTCCTGATTCCTGAATGCTGAATCCTGACCCCTGCTGATGATCACCGTCAACGGCGACCGCATCGAGTGGCGTGAAGGGATGACGGTTGCGGACATTCTCAAGATCCGCAACTACATCTTCCGTATGCTGGCCGTGTCGGTGAATGGTGAACTGGTGCGGCGCGGGACGTACGAGACGACAGTCGTTCCCGACGACGCGGATGTCCAGGTCATCCACATGATGAGCGGCGGCTAGTTCCCGATCCCAATGACAACCACGCGGCAGGCTTCCTGGGGTATGGTGAGCATGCTGGCGGTCACGGCCACCGCCGGGTACATCTGCCGGGTGAACGTCTCCACGGCAGGCGTGCTCCTGATGAAGGAGTACAGCCTGACGCAGGTGGAGATGGGGCGGGTCTTCAGCGCGTTCCTCGTCGGCTACGCGCTCTGCCAGGCGCCAGCGGGAGCCCTCGCGGACCGCTGGGGCGCGCGCCGTGTGCTGGCAGCCGCATCGTGGCTGTGGGTGGGCCTCACCGTCGTCCAGGCGTTCATCGGGTTGGCGCCGTTGCCCACGAGCGCGACGGCCGTGCTGACCGGCCTCGTTGTCATCAGGTTTCTTCTTGGCATCGCGGCAGCGCCGACCTATCCCGCCTCCGGCCGGGGCGTGTCGCGATGGACACCGCCTCTCCTCCAGGGCCGCGCCAACGGTCTCGTGATCGGATCGGTCGGTCTCGGTTCCGCGCTGGCTCCACCGTTGGTTTCGAGCGTCATGGTGGAGTGGGGATGGCGGGCTGCGCTGGCCGTGTCGGCCGTGCCCGCGCTGGCCGTGGCCATCGCGTGGCGCTTCGTGTCCGACCCACCCGACGCCCGGCGTTCAGACGAGCCTTTGCCTGCGAATTCGGCCATGGATCGGTCGCCACAGCCAGCACCACCCGGGCGAAGAGCCTTCGTGCTGCTGACGATGAGCTATGCCCTGCAGGGATACGTCGGCTACATCTTCGTCAGCTGGTTCTACCTCTACCTGGTCCAGGAACGCCACTTCGGCCTGTTGACCGGCGCCTGGGTCAGCAGCCTGCCGTGGGTGTTGTCCATCGTGTCGATCCCGCTTGGCGGGCTGATTTCGGATCGCCTCGCGTCCGGCGCGCTCGGTCCGGTGTGGGGGCGGCGGATCGTTGCCATGGTTGGCATGGCCGGTTCGGGCGTGTTGATCTCGCTCGGCGCGCACACCGAGAGCGCGATCGTCGCGGCGGTGTCGCTCGCGTTTGCGACGGCTCTCGTGCTCTGCGTGGAGGGGCCGTTCTGGGCGACGATGATGCGCCTCGCGGGGCCGCGAAGCGGCTCTGCGGGCGGAATCATGAACACCGGCTGCAACCTGGCCGGCCTCCTGTCGCCGGCCTTGACCCCGCTCATCGCGTCGTACGTCGGCTGGGAGATGGCGCTGCACCTCGCGGCTGCCCTCTCCGTGGTCGCCGCGTTGCTGTGGTTCGGGATAGGTTTCCCTACCGCGCAACCTCGCTCATGAGCTCGAGGACATTGCCCTCACTGTCCTTGAACGCCGCCAGCCACAACTCGTGACGCTCGTCCTGGTGGACCCTGGCCGGGTCCTGGGTGAAGGTCACGCCTCGCTCCGTGAGCGCAGCCGCTGCGGCCAGAATATCGGGCACGCGGTAGTAGATGATCGATGTGTGGTCCAACTCGGGTCTCTCGGCTTTCGCGAGATACAGCCGGACGCCGCCGCAGTCGAAGAACGCCATCCCTGGGAATTCGAACAGGAACGTCATGCCAAGTGTGTCGCGATAGAAGGCAATCGCGCGCGCGACGTCCCTCACCACGATTGAGATCTGGCCGATGGCGTGGAGGCCGAAGGATTGTGGGGGCATGAACCCAGGATACACGAAGGAGAAAGGATGAAAGGAGAAAGGATGAAGGATGAAGGATGAAAGAGCGCGGTCAGAACGCGTCGCCGTGCCACCACGCGATGTCTTGCAGAGTCAGCGGCGGGTCGGGGCGGACCTCGCGTCCGATGGGACGCAGCATCATCGCCACTGGAGGGATCTCGTGCGCGACGACGCGGAGTTGGGGGGGGAGGAAGCCCGGCGGGAACCAGGCGCGGAGGTGGAACGCGTGGGGTTCCTCTCGGGCGACGAGCGCCTGGAGCATCGCGCCGACCCGCGCGCCTGACGGATCGCGGTCGCCGCATTCGGTGATCATCCAGTAGTCGGCGACTTCGAGCAGCACGACGTACGCGGCCGCGCGTCCGCCTTCCTCGACAACGAAGAACTCGACCTTCCGGTGACCGGGCCGACCGCACGCCGCGAGCAGGCGCTTCTTGGTGATCGCCTGGCGAACGTAGCCGCGGTCGCGCACGAGCGCCATGCGGAAGCCGCTCGTCTGGGTCGCGTTCATCTCGACGATCGCGGGAAGATCGGTGAACTCGCCCCAACGCATCGGGATGGCCGGCGAACCCCGGTGCCGACCGGGCAGGACGTCGAGCGCGAGCTGGTTGATGGGAAGTGCGCGGAAGCCAAGCCGCTCGTAGTACCGCGGGTCGATCTCCGAGAACAGCATGGCGTGGCCGAAGCCTTCGCCGGCTGCGCCTTCGAGGACCCGCCTGATCAACTCCGTCGCGTAGCCGAGGCCACGCATCTCCCCGGGAGTGAAGACGGCGCCAATGCCGATCAGTCGCGTCTCCTGCCCGTCCATTCGAAGACCAAGGTCGTAGCGCTTCGCGCTGGACAGCACGCGGCCGTTCTCCACGAGGGCCACCCGCGTCAACCGCGTGGCGCCCCATGGCGTGCGAAGCTGGGCCTCGTTGTACTTGGCGTACGCCCGCCGATCGAGACCCTCACCCCACAGCGGGTAGGTCTCATCGAGGATCTCGTCGAGAAGTGCGCCGGACGCCGGAACCAGGGCGAGTGACATCTCCTGCAGTCTACGCCGCCGACGAGGCGCCGGTCGCGGGGCTTCGCGGGGACGCCAAGTCCCACGAGGCCCCGCCACCGACGGCAATCGGCAGAGTCCGCTATCCCATCACTTCCCGGCGTCGAGATGATTCCAGTTCAGAATCGCGTTGAACCCCAGGTTGAAGCTCCCATGCGTCTGCCACCGCCAGTAGGGTCGGTTGGCGAACATCACCACGTGGCCCTTGCCGAGCTGGGCATCCATCACCACCGGACGTCCCACCAGAGCCTGCTGACCCAACAGCCCGCCGCTGAGGAGCATGTCGCTCGGATCGCTCGGGAATCGCAGGATGACACGCGGCCGCACGGCGTCAACGTTGAATCCCATCTGGCGGGCCATTTGCGTCATCTGCGCGGCTTCGTCCGTCTGCGGACGCACCGCCGATGGCGGGGTCTGCCCTTCGA
Source organism: Vicinamibacterales bacterium (assembly GCA_036504215.1). Classification (NCBI taxonomy): domain Bacteria; kingdom Pseudomonadati; phylum Acidobacteriota; class Vicinamibacteria; order Vicinamibacterales; species Vicinamibacterales bacterium. Next base: position 47,096 of record DASXVO010000049.1, read on the forward strand.
GGGTCGCCAGCGTCTGGGGAACGGCGTTCGGCGTCAGGTTCTGGCCGACACCAGGAATCTGCGGGCCGCCCCGACCACCGCCGCCCCCCCCCGTCCCGCCAACCGCGAACACCGGCGCCTGGTTGAAGTACACCGCCAGCGTGTCGCTGTCGTAGCCGTAGGCGATGGGGCTCTTCTTGTCGGCGAAGACGCTCTTGATCACCACGCCGCGCGCGAACAGCCCGGCCGGTTCCTCGATCGTGATGCCAGGGAGCAATCCGTACTCGGGGAAGACGGTCGTGGTCGATCCCTCGACGATGAGAAGGCCGCCCTCCTGAACGAACGTCGCGAGGTGCGCAAGCCCTTCGAGACCCATTCCGCCACGGATGTCGTCAGCCTGGTCCTGCACGCCAAGGTTCGGCGTCAGCTCGGACTTCTTGTAGGGTATCGGGTCGCCCGTCATCGGCAGTCCGTTGACCAGCGACTGTGGCGTGCCCCCGACGTGCGGGAACACGATGACGTCGTACTTCTGCTTGAGATTTCCCTCGCGGAGTTTGACGTCGCCAAAGTAGCTGTAGGGGATCTTCAGCTTGTCGAAGGCCATCCGCACCCAGCCTTCGTCCTGGGTGCGCGACCAGGAGTGAACGTACCCGATCCTCGGCGCGACGAGTTCGTGGTTCTTGACCGTCGGCACGGCCGCCACCGCAAACGCAGACAGGCCGAACTCCTTGATGGACGGTTCGAGCTTTACCCGGTCGGCATCGGGGATGATGAACGCGCCTGCGCCGAACTTCTGCCCTCCTGCCTCGAACGCCTCTTCGGCGGCCAGCATCCGCACGGACTTCTGCGCGAAACGGAACGGCGCCAGGTTGTTGTCACCGTTGTGATCGACGATCAACACGCTCCCCGTTCCCGTGATGGTCCCTGGCACGCGGACATCGGCGGCCAGCATGGTCATCGGCTGCCCGAGGACCGTCTTGTCGTCGATCTTCTGCGCCTTGACGTTGCGCAGCAGCGGCAGCGTCCAGCCGGTGTCGTCGTACGGCGACGGGTTGCCCGGAGCGAAGAACTGCGTGTCGAGGAAGTTCGTGACCAGGTTGCTGTACGGCTGGTCCATGCGGACGATGAAGTCGCCAGCGGCCACCGGCACCTTGCCGGCCGTGAACGCGGAGTTGGCGGTGTGCACTTCGACGCCCTGCAGACGCAGCAGGTTGACGAGTGCCGCGGCCTCGCCTCTCCGGCGCTGGGCGGCGGGAATCACCCATGCGTGCGGAGCCTCGTTCCTGCCCTTCTCGATGGCCCGCCTGTTCTTGAGGTAGTAGTTCTCGAGGAACATGTCCTTGTTCTTCGCGACGAACTGCATCGCGAGGAGCAGGGCGCTCTGCTGGATGTTCACGTTGTTGCGCGGGCCCCACTTGATCGTCGGCAGTGGCGGGTTCGGCCGGTACCATTCCCGGCTGGTCGACGTCACGGGAAGGTTCAGCGTCTGGTTCTGCGGCCCGTAAGTCTGCGTCTCGTAGAACCGGCCGATGGCGTTGTGCGTGTTCGCGATGAAGAACAGGTAGTTCGGCACCCAGCCGTCGTAGAAGCCGCCAGTCCACACGCCCGGCACGCCGCGCTTGGTCATCTCCGCCACTTCGTACTTCGACAGGAGCCACCACTCGTCGGTCTGGACCGGGTCGAGCGCCACGTTGTACGGGCCGGCGCCGGTGGACGAGTAGAGGTACGACACCGACTCGTGCAGGTCGTGGAGCACGGTCGGATGCCAGTCGAGGAAGGTGCGCAGCACGTTCTCGGTCAGCTTGAGGCCGACGCCGAGGCCGTCGCGGTTGTTGTCGTGCGCGACGTAGTTGCCCCAGTACACCAGCGGTATCGTCTTGTTCGTCTTCTTGCGGTAGTAGAGGTTGTCGACGATCTTCTCCCGGCCGTCGACCTCGAGCACCGGCGTCAGGAAGACGATGACGTTGTTCCGGATGTTCTGGATGAACGGCGACTCCTCCACGATCAGACGATAGGCCAGCTCCATCTCCATCTCGGCGCTGCCCGTCTCGCCGGTGTGCAGGTTGCCGGTCGCCCAGTAAATCGGCTTGCCGGCCGCCATCAACTGACGCGCCTGCGCCTCGGTGAGCTTCCGCGGATCGGTGAGGTCGGCGAGGATCTTCTTGTACTTGTCGAGCGTCTTGATCGTCGCCTCGTCCGCGATCGCGAGGACGATCATGTCGCGGCCTTCTTCGCTCTTGCCGATCTCGAACAGCCTGGCGCGCGGCGATGCCTTGGCGAGCGCCTCGATGTAGCGCTTGATGTCCTTGTAGTACGTCAGTTCGTCGGGCGTGCCGACGACGCGGCCGAGGAACTTCAGCGGTGAAGGCACGGTGTCCGAGGCCGGGAGATGGTCCACCAGTTCGGTGATGACCCTTGGATCCTGGGTGAACTCCTTGATCTTCGCGGTGTATTCCGCATCGATCTTCTGAGGAGCCTTGGCAGGCGGAGCGCCGCTCCCGATAAGGGCGGTCGAGCCGCCCGCGAGGACCAGCGCAAGAAGACAGGGCAGAAACAGCATGCGCGCGAAGCGCCGTGACATCGAGACCTCCTGTTGTCGTCGGGGCAGAGTGGTCGGCGTGATGCGCGGTTTATAGCACAGGAAGGAGAGTAGCCGCGATCAATTCCCGCAGACGCCCGCTCGAGTGAGCATCTGCGGGAGTCTCGCCCATGCTGGCCGGCGAACAGCCGTCACTCGGCGCTGCGAGCGTCGGCCTTTGTCGCTCCCGCGAAATCCTTGTCGGTGATTCCGCCTACGCTGTGCGTCGAGTAGCTCAGCGTCACCCGCTTGTAGTTGATCGTGATGTCGGGGTGGTGGTCGGCCGCCTCAGCCGCAGGCACGAGCCGGTCCACGAAAGCCACCGCCTCCGGAAAGCCTGCGAACGTAAACTGCCGGACGATGGCGTCGCCCTCGCGACGCCATCCGGGAAGTTCCTTCAGACGCCGGTCTATCTCGTCAGGAGCGAGTCTGGACATGTGGCGCCACCGCTCAGTCGTCCACTCGGAGAACCGCCGTATGCTTTTTGAGCAGGCTGCACACCATGAATACGGTCGCTGTCACGCCGAACACCGTCGTCCACAGCGGATCGAACACCAGCCGCCCCGTCGCGAACGCAGCCCGTGCGAGATCCAGCACGAACAGTACCGCACCGATGACGAGCAGGCCGTGGAACTCGCGACCGAGGACGCGCCGCCAGATGAACGGTGTGTCGGACGGTACGTAGGTTGAGAGGCGCGGAATGGCGGCCCGCACGCGGACTGCCCACGCGCGAAACTGGTCGCCAAACCGATCTTCGAGGAACGCTTCTTCGCGCGCGGCAATGCGCTCGTGGTAGAGCAGGCTGGCAAGCCCGACGATGATCGGGACGTACCAGGTGGTGGTGAAGCACGCCAAGCCCACGGCCGTGAGCGAGTTGCCGAGATAGAGTGGATGGCGAACCAGCGAATAGACGCCTGTCGTCCGCAAACGCGACGCACGCGGGTTCGTCGTGCTGCGCTCGGACGTGCCGGCCGGTGCGGTGCCGATCGCTACCACGCGCAGCGCCAGACCGCTGAGCGCGACCAGGAAGGAGACGACCTGCCAGGCCCTGAGGCCGGGCGGAACGGAGGCCGGCAGGCGGGCGTCGAACAGGCCGAGGACGAGGAGCGGCAGCATGATGAGCGGGAGCTGTCCGCGCCAGCGAAACAGGGTGTCCCCAGAGCCCGTGAAGTGATCGATCAATCGCATGGTGTTCGGCCATTCTGCCCAACGGGTGCCAGAATTGCAACAGAACGAAGGATTTGAATGGCTGACACCTCGCGGGGACGTTGGATCGGCCGAAAGATCAATGGAGGACCGGAGCCGGCGGCGAATACCTGACGATTCCGGGCGTGCACCGCGGCACATGTCTTGCTGGTTCTGATGGCAGTCAGGGAGCGCCCATGTTCTCGAAACCCTTAGCATTTGGCCTGGTGGCTGCCGCGTGCATCGTGGCGGCGGGCGGTGGCGCATACCTCGCGACGCTCGAACACGCCCGGGCAACCTCTCCCGTGGCGGCTGCCGCTCCAGGACCACTGGCTGCAGGACCATCGACCGCCGCTCGAGTCCCACAATCTGTTGGGGCGTCTGGGACGAGCACCCCAAGCACAGCGGAGAACGTCCAACCGCCGCCGGTGTCTCCCGCTGCGTCACCTGATCGCGCGCCGTCGGCAGCGGCGTCGGCCCCTGATCCTGCCGCACCGGCAAGTTCCGCGCGAACAACCACCAGGTCGCGGGTGAACGCGCCGTCCACTCCCGCAGAACGGCCGCTCCCATCCCGTCCGTCCGAGGTGACGCCCCCGATGCCAATCGCGGTTCCGGCGACGGCTGTACCGCGTGAGGCCGTCGCACCGGCGATTGTTCCGCCGATCGCGGCGCCAACCGACGTGTCGACTCGCGACCCTGAAGCCCCGGCTGCGGCCGAACCGGTCAAGCAGTGGGACGAACTCATCGTCCCGACAGAGTCCGTGCTGGGGCTGCAACTCGAGACGCCACTGAGCAGCGAACGGTCGCGTGTCGAGGACCGGGTTGACGCCCGGGTGACGCGTGATGTGCGGGTGGGCGGGCGAGTGGCGATTCCCGCCGGCGCGCGCGTCATCGGATCCGTGATGCTGGTCGAGCGGGGCAGCAAGATCAAGGACCGTGCTCGCCTGGGCATTCGATTCCATACGCTCGTGCTTGCCGACTCCACCAGATTGCCGATCACGACCGACATCGTCTACCGGGAAGGCGACTCACCGGGTGACGGCGCATCCGCGAAGATCGGCGGGGCAGCCATTGGCGGCGCCATCATCGGTGCGATTCTTGGCGGCGGCAAGGGGGCGGCGATTGGTGGGGGCATCGGTGCGGCGGGCGGCACCGCGGCCGCGATGGCCGGCGATCGGCGTCCGGTGGTGTTGCCGCCTGGCACGCCGATGAGCGTGCGCACGCTCGCGCCGCTGACGATCACGGTCGAAAAGTAGGCGGGCCGGGCGGCGGGGACGGCCCCGACGCCGGCCTGATCCTGGAACTGGCGGCCGGTCGAAGACCACTCCTGGAGTGTTCTACAATGCCGCCATGAACACCACACTGCGCAGCAAGCTGGCCCTTCTCATTGTTGTCACGGTCGCCGTCGTCGCGACCACCGCGTCCGCTCTGCCCCCGCAGGACCAGACGGCCACTTCGAAACCGGCCGTGTCCGCCGCGAAGAACTTCACACAAGTCGATGCCACCCTCGCGTGCAGCGGCGCGCTCGCTCCCGAGGCGTACGCGCAACTGAAGAACGCAGGCTTCGCGTCGATCGTGAACCTGCGAGAAGCCTCGGAGGAGGGCGCGAACGTCGAAGCCGAGGCCAAAGCCGCCGCCGATGCCGGTCTCACGTACATTCACTTGCCGTTTGCGAGCAAGACACCCGACGCCACCAAGGTCGACGCCTTTCTGAAGGCAGTTGTCGCCGCGGAGAACCAGCCGATGCTCGTGCACTGCGCGAGCGGCGGCCGGGCCTCGATGTTCTGGGCGATCAAACGCGTGATGGTTGACGGCTGGCCGGTGGAGAAGGCGATGAACGAGCTGCCGGACCTGACGAAGAACGTGGGACAGCCATTGCGGGCGTTCGCGCTGGATTACCTGAAGTCGCACGGGAAGTAGGATCGCGCCACCACACAGAGCCCACAGTGGACGCTGCGCGGTTCAGCCTCTGATCGGGTCGGCGCCTCGGCGGCTTCGTTCTTTGCGATTTTCGTGTGGGAGAAGACCGACACATGTCGAGCGAACACAACCCGTTTGGTGATATGGACCCAGAGGTGTTTCGGCGGGAGGGGCACCGGATCGTTGACTGGATCGCGGAGTACTTCGCGCACCCCGAGAGATACCCGGTCCTGTCGCGCGTGAAGCCAGGTGACGTACGACGCGCACTGCCCACGCACGCGCCCGAGTCGGGAGAACCGTTCGACGCCATCCTCGCCGATTTCGAGCGCGTGATTGTGCCGGGCATCACGCACTGGAATCACCCGGGGTTCTTCGCGTACTTCGCCATCACCGGGAGCGGCCCCGGCGTGCTCGCCGAGCTCCTGTCGGCGGCGCTCAACGCCCAGGGGATGCTGTGGCGGACCTCGCCGTCCGTCACGGAACTCGAGGAGGTGTCACTCGGCTGGCTGCGGCAGCTCATGGGGCTGCCGGACGTTTTCGATGGCGTCATCTACGACACCGCCTCGGTGTCGAGCCTGCACGCACTCGCCACGGCCCGCGAAGCCGCCATCGCACGCGTCCGCAGCGCGGGGATGGCGGGCCGAGCCGATCTCCCCCGCTACCGTGTCTACTGCTCCGACCAGGCGCACTCATCGATCGACAAGGCCGTCATCCTGCTCGGCCTCGGCCACGACTCGCTCCGAAAGATCCCATCGGACGCCGAGTTCCGGATGCGTCCCGACGCGCTCGAGCAGGCGATCGCAGACGATCGCGCCGACGGCATCGTCCCGATGGCGGTCGTGGCCACCGTGGGCACCACGTCCACGACCAGCGTCGACCCCGTGCCGGCGATTGCCGGAATCTGCGAACGCGAGCACGCGTGGCTGCACGTGGACTGCGCCTACGCCGGCGTCGCCGCGATCGTTCCGGAGTACCGCCACATCCTCGACGGCGTCGATCGCGCCGACTCGATCGTCGTCAATCCGCACAAGTGGCTGTTCACGCCGTTCGATCTCAGCGCGTTCTACTGCCGGCGCATGGATCTGCTTCGGCAGGCGTTCTCGCTGACGCCGGAGTACCTCCGCACGGTGGAAGCCGGCGAAGTCCGGAACCTGATGGACACGGGCGTTCAGCTCGGCCGCCGCTTCCGAGCGCTCAAGCTGTGGATGATCCTTCGCTACTTCGGCGCAGAAGGCATCCGCGCGCGGCTCTCCGAGCACATGCGCCTCGCACGCCTCTTTGCCGGTTGGGTGGACGCCGACCCGGAATTCGAGCGCCTCGCGCCCGTCCCGTTCAGCGTGGTCTGCTTCCGTGCCCGTCCGCGCGGCCGCGACTGGACCGAGCCCGACCTGGAGGCGTTCAACCAGAAACTCCTCGACGGGATGAACGCCACCGGAGAGGTGTTCCTGTCGCACACGAAGCTCAATGGACGCTTCGTGCTTCGGCTCGCGGTGGGAAATCTCAGGACCGAAGAGCGGCACGTCAGGAGGGCGTGGGAGTTGGTGAAGGAGAAAAGTGCTGAGTGCTAGAAGAGTGCTGAGTGCTCGGTGCTAGCTCCCGAACTCTCCAATCTCCGCTTCGATCGCGCGGATCTCCCCGTTGACTCTCTGGATGCGCATCAGCTGGTCAAGGTCCTTCTTGCCCTTATCCACGACGCCGCCCACCGCCTTCGTCCCGTTGTGCAGGAACGACATCACGACTCCTTCGGGGCCGTTGCACTGAGTGGGAGCATCGCCCGGGCCGGCCCGCGACGAGACACTGTCCGTCAATCTGGACCTCGTCGCCATCGTCGCCGCCGCCGAGCGCGCCATGCAACCCGCGCGCCCAGCCCGCTCTCGAGACGCAGATCTCCCTGCAATCGAACATTTCTCGTGCAAGTCCATTCTCCGGCACTTCTCCCTGCCAGCATGCCGCATCGACATCTCCGTGGTGGCTGCAGCGCGTCGGGCTCGTCGCTGTCGATGATCGGACGGCCGAGTTCCTGCTGGCCCTCACGCCGCACACACGCGGACGGCAACCGTCACGAGGAAGGACGCGTTCATGTTGGCGAGACGGACCCTCCTGGCCTTGGCACTCATCCTGGTCTCTTCGGCGGCCGCGCTGGCGCAGCCGTCACTCGCCGTCAACGATGTCCTCCCGCCGGCGATTGTGACAGCGACTGCTGGCGGGTCCGTCTCCGTCCTTGTGTCGGGCGGGCCTGGCAGTCGGACGGACTGGATCGCCCTCTATCCCCTGGGCGCGTCCGACCGCGCTTTCCTCTCGTGGCAGTAATTGAGCGGCACGACGTCGCCGCCCGACACCGGCTTGCCGACAGCGGTGCTGACGTTTTCGGTGCCTGTCTCCGCCGGAGACTATGAGTTCCGCCTCTTTGCGAACAACGGATACTCACGCCTCACCACGAGCACGGTCGTGAGGGTCGCAGCGTCTCAGGCGCGAGTGGCCGTCAACGGAACGGCGCCCGGAACGCCCGTGACTGCTCCGGCGGGCGCAGAAGCGATCGTTGCTGTCGCCGGCGGTCCGGCGAACTCCACAGACTGGGTGGCCCTGTACGCCAGTGGAGGTCCGGACGCCGCACCGCTCTGGTGGCAGTACTTGAGCGGCTCTACGGCGCCACCCGCAAGCGGAGTGTCGGAGGCCTCTCTGAGCTTCGCTCTGCCGGTCGTTGCGGGAGACTACGAGTTCCGATTCTTCGCCCACAACACGTACGCGCGCCTGGCCACGAGCACCACGGTCACGGTTACCGCGTCGCAGGCGCAGCTCGCTGTCAACGGGGCGCCTTCGGGAACGCCGGTGACCGTGGCCGCCGGTGCGGGCACCAGCGTGGTGATCTCCGGCGGGCCCGGCAACGCTACCGACTGGGTCGGCCTCTACGCCGTCGGAGCGCCAGACACCTCGCTCCTCGCGTGGCGCTACTTGAGCGGAACGACCGCGCCGCCAGGCACTGGTCTCACCGAAGTCACTCTGCTCTTCGCCATGCCGACGGTCCCCGGCACCTACGAGTTCCGGTTCTTCGCGAGCAACGGGTACAGCCGGCTGGCGACGAGCGCCGCTATCACCATCCCGCCCTCGCCCGCACGGATCGCCGTCAATGGCGTGATAGCGCCCGCCACCGTGACCGCGGAGCCGGGCCAGGCAGTTGCCGTTCACCTCACCAACGCGCCCGGGAACGCAACCGACTGGGTTGCCCTGGCCCCCGTCGGCACGCCTGACACCGCGTACGTGGCGTGGCAGTACCTCTCCGGCTCGAGCACGCCACCCTCGGTGGGCATGAGTGAGGCCACCCTGACCTTCGCGATGTCCTCGACGATTGGCGCGTACGAGTTCCGGCTCTTCGCCAGCAACGGGTTCGCCCTGGTGACGAAGAGCGGAACCGTCGCCGTGCAGGCCGGACCGCAAGGCTGTGCCTACGCGCTGTCGCGGTCCACGCTGGCGACGTCATGGGCAGCCCGCTCTGACGGATTCAGCCTGACCACCGATGCCGCGTGCGCGTGGACCGTCAGCCATCCCTGGATCGACGTCACGAGGGCGTCCGGCCAGGGCAACGCCGCGATCGGGTTCGTCGTCGAAGCGAACACGACGGGCGTGCCGCGGCTGGGGACGATTGAGGCCGGCGGGCGCACGTTCACCATCAGCCAGGCAGCAGGGCCCTGCGCGCTCTCTCTGGCTCCGGCTTCTGCCGACTTGGCACAGACCGGAGGCGCGGGTAGCTTCATCGCGAGCGCGTTGTGGGGATGCCAGCGACCGGCGGTCTCGAACGCATCGTGGATGAGCGCCGGACGCCTGGGATACGCGAGCGTCGTCCTTTCGGACGCCCCGAAGGCCTATTGGCGGCTCTCCGACGTGGGGACCACGACGGCCGCCGACACCAGCGGGAACGGGATCGACGCGCAGCTCGCGGGCACCTATGTACAGGGCGTCGCGGCGTCGTTCGCAGATGGGGACGCCGCCACCTTCTTCTCCACGGACGGGTACGCCTACGTCGGTTACCGCACCGAGCTCGACCCTTCATCTGGCTCCTTCAGCCTCGAGGCCAGGGTGCGATTCACCGAACCGACCACGGGCACTATCGCGGGTGCGGTGTCCGACGTGTACGGCTACCAGCTGCAACTCGTCGGCAATCGCGCGCAGTTCCGGGCGGACTACTTCGACCCCGTCTTCAGTCTCGACAGCAGCGCCGAGCTGAACGACGGGACCTGGCACCACCTCGTCGGCGTTGCCGACGCCACGGCAGGCGAGGCGCGACTGTATGTCGACGGCCAGCTCGATGGAACGTCGCCCGCGACCGGTCCGGTCATCTTCGGCGGGGACTTCATCATCGGCGCCCGCAGCTACGCCAGCGAGGGGTTCATCACGGCCTCGATCGACGAAGTCGCGTATTACCCCCGGGCACTGACGCTCGAGCAAGTGTCGCGACACTTCAAGAGCCAGCACATGCCGCTGGCGAGCGACGGTCCGATCGAGGACGTCGTCGACTACGCGGCACAGGCCAACCCGACGGGCCTCACGCGCAACGGCGCGCTCTCGCTGGGCGACACGACCTTCACGATCACGCAGGCCGCCTTGCCCTGCAGCCTGACCGTCGCGCAGGCCGCCGCAACGGCGCCCGAACAAGGTGCGACCGGAACGCTGGAACTGACGGGCGTTCCCGGGTGCGGTTGGTCGGCCTCCACCGACACACCGTGGATCACGATCGGTCGCCAGCTGGACGGCTATCGAGGTCAGGTCCTTGCCGACGGCCCCTCGGCCTACTGGCGTCTGGACGACGAGGGTACGACAACGGCCGTGGATGCGAGTGGCAACGGTTTCGACGCCACCTACGAGGGCGGCTACCAGCAGGGCGTACCCGGCGCCACCGCCGACGGCGATCCCGCGACGCGATTCCCCTCCGGCGGATACGGACAAGTCCGGTTCTACCGTGACGGCACGACGGTCGCGCCGAGCGGGCCGCTGACATTCGAAGCGTGGGTTCAGTATCGCGGGCAGGGCGGCGGCACGGTCGTCAGCACCTGGAACTACAGTCTCGCCCTCGGACCGTCAGGGGCGAGCTTCTCGGCTACCTACGGGGAAGGACAGAAGGCGTTCGACCTCCAGGGCAGCCGGCCGATCAACGACGGCGCATGGCACCACCTCGTCGGCACCGTGGATACCGCGGCGCAGACGGCAGCGCTCTACATCGACGGCATTCTCGAGGCCTCGGCGCCGACCACCGGTTACCTGTACCGTGTTGAAGGCGTTTTCATTGGTCCCGCCGTCGCAGCGATCGACGAGGTGGCGGTCTATCCGGTCGTCCTGACACCGGAGCAGGTAGGCCACCACTACGACGCGCGCGTCTCGCCCGGCGGCGGCACCGGAATGCTCGAGTACATTGTCGCGCCCAACCAGACCATCGAAGCGCGCTCCGGCGTTCTGCACGTCGCCGGCGTGGCCGTTCCCGTGACACAGGCCGCCCGCCACTGCATCGACGTGACGCCGGCGGCGATTGACGTCGAGGCGTCGGGCGGCGCCGGCGCGATTGCCGTGAGCGCGATTTCAGGCGGATGCACGTGGCAGGCTGGCGCAGACGTGCGGTGGTTGAGCGTCGAGCCGACCGCCGGTACCGGGCCTGGCTCCGTTCAGTACACGGTTGCTGACAACGAGTCGGTCCTCAGGCGCATCGGCCACATCACCGTCAACGGGCAGGTCGTCACCGTGACGCAGGGGCCGGCCCCGCTGCGCCCACCGGCGCAGGGTTACTCCATTGCCGCCGGCGTCAGCCACACCCTGGCGGTCAAGAGCGACGGTACGGTCTGGAGCTGGGGGGCGAACGACTACGGCCAACTTGGCGACGGAACCGGCAGCGAACGGTTCACGCCCGGACAGGTGCCGTCACTCTCGCCGGTCGTCGCCGTGGCCGCCGGCTACCATTCGATGGCGCTGATGAGCGACGGCACCGTGTGGACGTGGGGCAGCAATCGCTATGGCCAGCTCGGTGCCGGCGCGATGGCGTACAGTCTCCAGCCCGTCCTCGTGACCGGATTGAGCGACGTGGTGACGATTGCCGCCGGGCGCTACCACAGCGTGGCGCTCAAGGCCGATGGTACGGTCTGGACGTGGGGCTGGAACCGCTACGGCCAGCTCGGCGACGGTACGACAACCAATCAGGGGGCGCCGATCATGGTACCGGGGCTCGCGCTGCCCGCCGTCGCGATCGCCGCGACGGGCGACCGTACGATGCTGCTCGAGGCCGACGGCTCGGTGTGGGGCTTCGGGTACAACGGCAACGGCGAACTCGGCGACGGGAGTCCCTGGCAGGCCGTCACGTGGCTGGCGCAGGCCGCCGGGCTGCCGCCGACCGTCGCGGGTATCGGAGCGGGCGGCGTCCACGCGTATGCCATCACCTCGCACGGACAACTCTGGGCGTGGGGCGCCAATGGCAGCGGCCAACTCGGAGACGGAACGAAGATCGACCGCCTGCAACCGGTGGAGGTGTCTGCCGTCGGACCGGTGAGGCAGGTCGTGGGTGGCGCTGCACACACCATCGCACTGCGCACGGACGGATCGGTGTGGACGTGGGGTTCGAACGACTCCGGACAACTCGGCAACGGCACGCCGGCATGCCCCTCGGGCGACTTCACCACTTGTTCGGCGCGGCAGGCCGTGCCAACGCCAGCGGCGGTTGCCGGCCCTGCCGACATCGTCGCCGTGGCCGCCAACGGCCGGGCGACGTTCGCCGTCGCTTCCGACGGCCGCGTCTGGTCGTGGGGCCTCAACGACGCGCGCCGGCTCGGTGACGGCACCACCGAGGCCCGCCCGTCGCCAATTCAGATCGCAGAGCCCGGATTCGCGTGGCGGACCGGCACGCCGATCCTCGAGGCCTCCGGCACGTACTTCGATCCGTTCCAGGTCCACGGGGGACCGACGACGTCCGGCGCGGTCCTGCGCTACACGACGAACGGCAACGATCCCACCGAGACGGATCCGATCTTCCCGGTCGAGGGCATCTTCATCGCCGAGACGACGACAGTGAAGCTGAGGGCGTGGGCGGACGGGCGGCCGCCGAGCAACGTGGCGTCCGCTACGTTCGTCTTGAAGGTCCGGACACCCGTGTTCGAACCCGCCGCCAGTCTGTCCACCACGCCTCAGACCGTGACGATCGCGTCACCGACTGCCGGGGCGTCCCTGTTCTACACGACCGACGGCAGCACGCCACAGCCCGGCGAGTCGTCGACGACGGCCTATGCGGGCGGCATTGGCATTAGCACGAAGACGCAACTGATCGCGATTGGTCGCAAGGCAGGCTGGGCGGACAGCGACGCGGCGATTGCCGACTACCAGTTCAACTACGGGAGGCTGGCAGCACCGACCATTACGCCGCCGTCGGGCACCTACGTCTACGGCGATTCGGTCGTGATCTCCGCGGATCCGATCGCCACCATCCGCTACACGACCGACAGCTCGCAGCCGACGTCCGCTTCGCTGGTGTACGGCGCGCCGATCGTGCTGACCGGACCGGTCACCCTGACTGCGATCGCGCTCCATCCCGACTGGAGCGACAGCCCGGCGGCCGTCGCGACGTTCGCCGCGAAGGTCGCCGCTCCGGTGTTCTCGCCGGGCGCCGGCAGCTACCCCGAAGGCTCGCGCATCAGCGTCGTGAGCACGACACCCGGAGCCATCATCCACTACAGCACCAACGGCCAGGAACCAGGTGTGAACGACCCGGTCGTCGCCAACGGCGGCTCGCTGGCCGTCGGCAACTACGCGCTGAAGGCGAGGGCGTTCCGCGCGGGGCTCCTGGCGAGCGACGTGACGACGGCCGGCTACTCGCGGGACGGCGACGCGTGCCGCCTGTCCGTGTCTCCGCCGGTCGTGACCGTCGGCGCCGAGCCGGCGGGCGGCCTGTTCACCGTGACTGCAACCGGCAGTAGCTGTTCGTGGACCGCCACGACCGACGCGTCGTGGATAGCACTCGACGGGGTGAACGGATCTGGGCCGAGCGGCCAGTTGGCCTACCACGTCGCAGCCAATTCAGGCCCGGCGCTGCGCGTCGGGTTCATTGCCGTCGGCGACATCGACGTGGTCGTGGTGCAACGCGGAACCGGTCTCTGCACGTCCAGCGTCTCGCCCGCGTCGATCGCGACAACGGCCGGCGCGACGACCGGAACGCTCGACGTCACGTTCGGTGACGCGGGCTGCACATGGAGCGCGTCGAGCGACGTTCCGTGGATCGCCATCTCGACGCCGAACGCCGCGAGCGCGTACGCACAGGCGGTCGTGGCCGACCAGCCTGTCGGCTACTGGCCGCTTTCTGAGCCCGCCGGGGCCACGACCGTCGCCGACGCATCGGGATACGGGCACGACGGGACGGTCACGTCGGGTGTCACGCTTGGCCAGCCGGGTGCACGCGGCGACGGCAGGACCTCGGCGGCATTCGACGGCGCCAGCGGCGCGGTGGTGATCCCGGCCGGCGCGGTACCGGAATTGGGTGCGTTCACCTGGGAAGCCTGGGTGAAAGTGCCAGGCGTCGCGGGCGCCCGCCGCGACATCGTCAGCTGGGGCGGCAGTGCCGGTGCCTTCAACCTGTGGATCGACGCCAACGCCAGCCAGGCGACGTTCGACCTGTTCCCGGCGGTCGGCAGCCGGCAGTCGGTTACGCTCGGGCCGACGGTGGTCGGTTCCGGATGGGTTCACCTCGTTTTCACAGCGGATGGCGCCGCGTGGCACGCCTACATCAACGGCACGGCCGTGCCATCGGGCGCGATCGCCGGTGGACTGGCGTCGAGCGCGGATCTCCTCGTGCTCGGCCGTGACGGCGTCGCCGCGCAGGCATGGTTCGACGGGTGGCTGGCCGACGTCGCCGTGTATCCGTACTCGCTCAACGCGGACCAGGTGTCCCGTCACTACGCGCTGCGCGAGGTGAGCGCAGCGGGCGCCGCGCCGCTCGCGTACGCCATCGAGGCCAACGACAGCGGTGCGGTGCGAACCGGCACGTTGACGGTGGCCGGCGTTCGGGTGCCCGTGAGCCAAGCGGCGGCCGTCGGTGTCTCAATTGTGGGGGGGGTGTCGCCGTCGCCCAATGCGGCCGGGTGGAACCACACGGCCGTCACGGTGTCCTTCACGTGCGCGGGAGCCGGCGCCGTCACGTGTCAGCCGCCGATGGAGGTGTCGCAGGACGGCGAGCAGGACGTCCAGGGCACCGCGTCGAACGATCTCGGCGCCACGGCGAACGCCACCGTGCACGTGAAGATCGACCGGACGGCTCCAGTGGTCGTGATCACCTCACCGTCGCTCGGCGAACTCGTAGTCGCGGGGCCGGTCACGGTCCGAGGCTCGGTCATCGACGGGCTGTCTGGGCTGCTCGGCGTGTCGTGCAATGGCACGGCGGCGACGGTGGACGACACGGGGTTCACCTGCCAGGTCGTCGTTCCGGCCGGCACGACGACCGTCGAGGTCCTGGCGACCGATGTTGCGTCGAACGTGCGACGGGCGACCATCGACGTGGCGACGGTGGAGGAGGCGGTCACCACGCCGCCGCTGGGCCTGCGGGTGTCGCCGGCGAAGGCGAGCCTGGTGATGGGCGCGAGCCGCGGGTTTACGGTGAAGGACACGTTCGGGCGCGTGCTGCCCGGCATCACGTGGTCCGTGGACGCCGAGGGCGTCGCGTCACTCGAGCCGACGGGCGGGGAGGTGACGGTGACGGGCGTGACGGCGGGCGTGGTCCACGTGACGGCCGCGTGGCAGGGCCTGACGGCCCAGGCCGAACTCACGGTGCTGGCCGTCGTCGGGACGACGTCCGAGGTGAGGACGCTGTGGTCGACGCCGCCGGTCGCCGGTTCGGTGCAGCGCATCGTGCAGGGCGCGACGCGGGCGGACGGCACGCACCGGATCTACACGTATGAGAGCCCGGGCGAGCCCCACAGCCACGACATGATCCGGGCGTTCGAGCAGGACGGCCGCGAAGCATGGACGGCCGCGGCGGGGGGCGCGGTGCTGCAGGTGTCGGGCGACCCGTCGGGCGGCGTGGTGGCGCTCGTCCACGACTGGGAGGCGTTCACGAACCGCTTGCGGATCTTCGGCCCGCATGGCGGCGAGGTAAGCGGATCCGAGGGCGTCGGCCCGTTTGCCATTCACCCGAACGGTCCGCTCTACTACGTGAACCAGGCCAACACCCTTGTCGGCCTGGACATCGGCCTGGGCGGTGGGCCGGGCGCGACGCTGTCTGGGACGCCCGGCTACCCGACGGTGCTCCTGGACGGGTCGGTGGTGGTGCCGAGCGTCGTGGATCCGGAGCAACTCCAGTTGACGTTCGTGCGGAGCACGGGGGCGGTGGAGACGCAGGTGGTGACGGTTCCGAACGGCGGGCTGTGGTCTCCGTACCGGGCGATCCCGAACGGCCAAGGGGGCCTCCTGGTGCAACTGATCCGGCGGCTGGTGTGGCCGGGCGGCGACTACTGGCGGTGGGACGCGGTGGTGGTGGGGGTGGACGCGAGCGGAGCCCTCACCGGGAGCACGGGGCTCGGGGCCGACTGGGGTGAGATCGTCGTGGGCGAGAACGGGACCATCGTGGCGACGTCGCAAGTGGAGTACTCCACGGAGCCGTCGTGGGGCGGCGGGGCCAAGCGGCATGTGGGGATGCTCATGCCGCTGCAGGCGAACGGCAATCCTGGCGGGCTGGCGAGCTTCTACGGTCCGTCCGGGTCGTGCGGGTGGATCTGGGACAACATCGGCCAGCAGTGGTTCTACAACGGCGACTGCGGCCAGCCGGTCCTCAGCATCACCTCGGTCGCGGCCCGCGGCAGCGAGCTGATCGTGACGCTGAACGACGGCCAGGTGCTTGCGCCCGGTCCGCTCGGGCAGATGCGGCTCTCGAATCTGGTGCCCGCGACCGACGGCACGTATCTCGGCGGCGGCGCGGGCGGCGCGAGCGCCGGGGAACTGGTGAACGTCGCGGTGACGTCGGAGGAACCGGTGTCGCCGCTCGGGGCCGAGTGGCCGGAAGGAGCCGGTAGCCGTCAGAGCGCATACAGCGCGAGCCCGCTCTCAGCCCTTAGAGTCATTGCAGACGTGGGGGACAATGAGAGTCGAGCCTTGGCGTTCGCCGCCCTGAAAGACGCCTTGGTGCAAGACCCGGCCGGCAGCATCGCCGCGTCGAAGCTTTCGATGACAAAGGATGGCTACGTCCAGGTCAACACCACCATAGGAGACTTCAAACGCTCTGGCACCATTGCTAGGAACCTCGGTGATCTGATGAATCGGCTGGCGCTGGACACGAGGGTCTTGGAGTTTGGCTTCACCAACGACGATCTTGGCCATTGGGGCGGTGCGCGTTCTGTGCCGCCCGGCCTCCCGGCTGGCAGCACCCCCTGCTCTGCCTACAGGCCCTGCGTACGGATGAATCTCGAGAACCTGAAGTCCTCCAATCGGGAGTTCACGATCGACACGAGCATCGGCGCCATTGGACAGCGCTCGTTGCGCTTCGAGGGACAGGACCAGAATCCTGCCTGGCAGGTTCGCGACTTCATCAGCGGAAGTGGGGAGACTCTCCACCTTCCCGTCGCAATGTGGCATGAGTTCGGTCACGAGTGGGGAGCGATCCATGGGCGGCGCATCGACACGAGCGAGACGGACAAAGAGGCCATCGATTGGGAGAACGTCATGCGTCTCGCCAGGTATCGGAGCTGCGGCCAGTACAACGCAAGGCGTATTAGGCACGACGCCAGAACAAGCGAGACACCGCTCGGGCTGCCGGCTTGCGTGGCCAAATAACGTCAATCGCTTTCACGGTGATGTACGACCTCTCGTGCGCCCGTGCGATCGTGGTGGGCCTCGGAAGATGGGTGCGGCGCGGTTGGATGACGCAGCAGCAACCATCTATGACGACTTGGGGCAGCGGCGGAGTCTATTGAATTCGAGCCGAGGCGGACCAGGAAATGAGGCGTCCCAGCAACTGAGTTTCCGCCTGGCTCGGCCTGCAACCCGAATGCCCGTGTGGAGTCGAATACACCAGGAGGCTTATCTTGCGTCTAAGAACGACCCGCCCGGCGTGGCCCGAGACGACAATCCTGTTTCTCGCCACAGCGAACTTCGGCCTCCTCTGGTGGACCGCGCACCAGACTCCCCATGGTGGCTGGGTTACCCCCTGGTACTGGGTCCTTGGCTTGGCGAACGAACCGTTCCGCATCCTGATCGCGGCGTTCTTCCTGGCGCTGGCTCGTCCAGGCTTCCGTCTGGCGGCCGTGGTCCTCGCCGCGCAGCCGCTGCTCTTCGTGGTCTACGGTTGCCTCGATGCCAATCACGTTCGATTCTGCTTCCAGCGTGAGCGTGCTGACGAGTACCTGTTGCTCGTCCAAGGGGCGCTTGCGGCGGCGGCCGCCTGTGCGGGCATTGCCCGCCTCTTGCGACGACGGCGATCGCTGCAGATCCTGCTGATGTCGCTGCTCGTCGTCCTGGCACTGGGCTGGCTCGCATCGACGGTCGCAACGGGGCGGTGCGAGGAAATCGTGGCAGACTGGTTGGCACGGGAAGCCCACGTCGGAAGGCCTTTCTACGTTGTGTCGAGCCCGCATGGATGGTCGACATCCACAGATGTCTTCCGTCGGGTGGGCGCCAGCTTCGTGTCCGCAGACAGTCCAGCCGGGGCCCGGCGGACGGTGGCCGGCGAAGCCGGCGTCAGTCCGGCAACGCACCCTTGGCCCTTCATCCTGAGGGTGGACTTCTACTACCGGATGGGGCCAGACGAAGGAGCGGTTGCAGGCCGAGCATTGTTCTTTGCGGGTCCCGGTTTCGCTGTGAGACTGAAGTCCATGGAACCTTGGTTACCGGTGATAGATCGATGGGTCCTGCAGACCACAATGTTCCCATGGATGAGGCTCGGGGGGGTGGGCTCACGATGACGATGAGCGCGACGCCGACGAGCCTCGTGCTGCCGACCGACATGACGACGAGTCTGGAAGGAGAAGATGAGACACGGACGGAAACCTGGGAGACGCGTGTTGGTTCCTACCTGAGCACCGGAGCGGCATTGGCTCTCTCACGCCTTGTACTGCTCATGTGGTCGTTTCATCGGTATGTCTCTCGTACCGTGACTGAGAGGGACTTGTATCTCTTGTGGGCTCTGTACCCCGAGAGCCTCCTGGGCCACCGTTGAAGGAATTGGAGTCGCGGCCGCCACATCGATCGCACAGGCCATCGGCGCCGGGCCCGCGCAGGCGGGCGAGATGTTCTCCGTGACGCCGGACCGAGAGCGGCCGCATCGCCGTCCGAACGCCCTCACCGAGTGAGCGGCTGCTCGGCCCCGGAGGGGGACGACACAGCCCACGATCATCGACGGCCTGCGTTCGGGAGAGTTCGGGAATACCGCCGTCTGACACGCGCCGCCGCCCGGTCTTCGCATCGCAGCTCGGACACCCCTACCACGTCGCGGCGAAGCAAGCAGTCGGTTACGCTCGAGCCGACGGTGGTCGGTTCCGGATGGGTTCACCTCGTTTTCACAGCGGATGGCGCCGCGTGGCACGCCTACATCAACGGCACGGCCGTGCCATCGGGCGCGATCGCCGGTGGACTGGCGTCGAGCGCGGATCCCCTCGTGCTCGGCCGTGACGGCGTCGCCGCGCAGGCATGGTTCGACGGGTGGCTGGCCGACGTCGCCGTGTATCCGTACTCGCTCAACGCGGACCAGGTGTCCCGTCACTACGCGCTGCGCGAGGTGAGCGCAGCGG
>DASXVO010000050.1 GCA_036504215.1 Vicinamibacterales bacterium
GCCGGAGGGCGTGGAGATGGTGATGCCGGGCGACAGCACGAGCATCCGGGCGGAACTGATCACGCCGGTCGCGATCGAGAAGGGCTCGAAGTTCGCCATCCGCGAAGGCGGACGCACGGTGGGCGCGGGCACGGTGACGGAGATCCTGGAATAGGGACGTAGTACGGGCGGTTCGCGAACCGCCCCTGCGGTGAACGCTATGTCAACACAATTCGGCGACAAGATCCGCATCCGCCTCAAGGCGTACGACGCCCGGGTGCTCGACCAGTCCACTGCGGAAATCGTGAACACGGCCAAGCACACCGGGGCGCGCCTGGCGGGCCCGATTCCGCTGCCGACCGAGAAGAACAAGTGGACGGTGCTCCGTTCGCCGCACGTCGACAAGAAGTCACGCGAGCAGTTCGAGATCCGCACGCACAAGCGGCTGATCGACATCTTCGAGCCGACCTCGCAGACCGTGGACGCCCTGATGAAGCTCGACCTGCCCGCGGGCGTGGACGTCGAGATCAAGGCGTTCGGCAAGGACAGTCGGAAGTAACGGGCAGGGACCAGGGTTTCGGGGAACGGGGATCAGGGAAGACAGCCCTGACCCCTGCCCTCTGGCCCCTGCTCCCCGGTCCCTGAGATTGACTATGGTTACAGGAATCATCGGCAAGAAGGTCGGGATGACGCAGTTGTTCGGTGACGACGGCACCGTGCAGCCCGTGACCGTCATCAAGGCCGGCCCGTGCGTGGTCGTCCAGGCGAAGACCGCCAAGAGCGACGGTTATGAAGCCGTGCAGCTTGGCCTCGTCGAGGCCCGTCCCGCCAAGGCGACCAAGGCGCTGGCCGGACACTACAAGAAGGCCAACGTGCCTCCGACCCGCGTCCGTCGCGAGGTCAAGATTGCGCCCGGCGGCGATCCCCTGAAGGCGGGCGACCAGGTGCTGGTCTCGCTGTTCAACGCCGGCGACCGGGTGGACGTGGTGGGCACGAGCCGCGGCCATGGCTTCCAGGGCGTCATGAAGCGCCACAACTTCCGGGGCGGTGCGGCGACGCACGGCTCCATGTTCCACCGGGCGCCCGGGTCGATCGGCGCCTCGTCCTATCCTTCGCGCGTCATCAAGGGGATGAAGGCTGCCGGGCACATGGGCAGCGAACGCGTGACGACTCGGAACCTCCGCGTCGCGCGCGTCGACGCGGAGAACCACCTGCTGATGGTGCTCGGCTCGGTGCCGGGCGCTGACGACGGGTACTTGATCATCCGGAAGGCCGTGGCGGCCAAGCCGGTGCGCGTGCCCCAGGTCGAGAAGCCGAAGGGCAAGAAGTAGCGAGCGAGAGCCATGAACCTGGACGTCGTCAACAGTCAGAACGAGAAGGTCGACACGCTCGAGCTGAGCGACGAGCTGTTCGGCGGGCGCATCGCGTCCCACCTGGTGTGGGAGTCGGTGGTGCACGCCAACGCCGCCGAGCGGCGTGGGACGCACAAGACCAAGACCCGTGGGGCCGTCAGCGGCACGGGGAAGAAGCCGTGGCGTCAGAAGGGCACCGGCCGCGCGCGCGTCGGCGAGGCGCGGAACCCGCTGTGGCGGAAGGGCGGCACCGTGTTCGGGCCGCAGCCGCGCAGCTACGACTATCGCGTGCCGAGGAAGGTCGAGCGCGGTGCGCTGCGCGCCGCGCTGGCGGCCCGGCTGGCCGACCAGGGCCTCGTCGTTGTCGACCAGTTGGTGCTGGAGACCACCAAGACGAAGGCTGCCGCCGAGATGCTCAAGCGCCTCGGTGTGACCACCAAGGGCCTCATCGTGGACATGAAGGTCGACGACAAGCTGGCGCTCGCGATCCGCAACATCGAGGGCGTCCGGCCCGTCGAGACCAACCGCCTGACGGCTCGCGACCTGGCGGACGGCGGGCGGATCGTGATGACCCGTGCGGCCCTCGAGCGGCTGCAGGAAGTGCTGGGGTAGGCGACCATGAAACTCACTGACGTCATCCGGCGGCCGCTCATCACCGAGAAGACGACGATCCAGCGGGAAGACGGCCGGACGATCGTGTTCCAGGTGGCGTCCGACGCGACCAAGATCGAAGTCAAGCAGGCGATCGAGAAACTGCTCGGCTCGAAAGTCGAGAGCGTGCGCACCACGCTCGTGCACGGGAAGGTGAAGCGCCAGGGCCGATTCTCCGGGCGCCGTTCCGACTGGAAGAAAGCCTACGTGCGGCTGCGCGAAGGCCAGAAGATGCCCGAGTTCCTGGAAGGGGCGTAGGGAGAACTGACGCAGTAACGGGAAGCGCAGAGCGGAGAACGTGACAGGCGGCAACGACCGCGACGCTCTCCGGTGCACGGTGGGGATTCTCCGTTTTCCGTTCTTCGTTCTCCGTTGGGAAGGATCAGGTGTATGCCCATTCGCACATACAAACCCACGTCGGCGGGGCGGCGGTTCCAGACGGTTCACGTCTTCGACGAGATCACGACCGATACGCCGCACAAGCCCCTGACCGAGCCGCTTCGCAAGTCGGGCGGCCGCAACAACCGGGGCGAATTGACGTCCTGGTGGCGCGGCGGCGGCCACAAGCGCATGTACCGGGTGATCGACTTCAAGCGCGACAAGCGCGATATCCCCGGGAAGGTCATCACGGTTGAATACGACCCGAACCGGTCGTCGCGGATCGCGCTGGTTCAGTACGCCGACGGCGACAAGCGCTACATCCTCCAGCCGAATGGCCTGAAGGTCGGGGACACGATCGTGGCGGGCGCGAACGTGGACATCCTGCCCGGGAACGCGTTGCCGCTGAAGAACATCCCGCTCGGCACGATGATCCACAACGTCGAGTTGCGTCCGGGACGCGGCGGGCAGGTGGCGCGCGGGGCCGGGTCGGCGGTGCAGTTGATCGCGAAGGAAGGGGAGTACGCCACGGTGAAGATGCCGTCGGGCGAACTCCGCAAGATCAACACGGAGTGCCTGGCGACGATCGGGCAGGTGGGCAATCTCGACCACGAGAACGTCTCCTACGGCAAGGCGGGACGCAGCCGGTGGCTCGGGAAGCGGCCGCACGTGCGCGGCGTCGCGATGAACCCTGTGGACCACCCGCTCGGTGGTGGCGAGGGCAAGACCTCGGGCGGCCGTCACCCGGTGACGCCGTGGGGCATGCCGACCAAGGGTTACAAGACGCGGAACCGGAAGGTGACAGACCAGTTCATCGTGCAGAGACGGCCGAAGTAGGCGCGGTTCGCGAACCGCTGCCAGCCGGCGGCCACCACCCGCGGAAGAGAATTATGAGCAGATCACTCAAGAAGGGCCCGTTCATCGACACGCCGCTGCTCGAGAAGGTCGAGGCGATGAACCGGGGCGGCGACAAGAAGGTCATCAAGACGTGGTCGCGCCGCTCGACCATCGTGCCGGAAATGGTCGGCCACACGCTGGCCGTGCACAACGGCAGGAAGTTCGTGCCGGTGTACGTGACCGAGAACATGGTCGGCCACAAGCTCGGCGAGTTCGCACCGACGCGCACGTTCAAGGGCCACACGACAAAGAGCGAGAAGGCCGCAGCGGCGGCTCCGGCGGCAGGACCCGCTCCGGCGGCGGCCACGAAGCCTGCCGGGGGTAGCGCATCATGATCCAGGCACAGGCAACAGCGAGATACATCCGCACCTCGGCGCAGAAGGCGGGTCTGGTGCTGGACCTCATCCGGGGACACGAGGTCAACAAGGCGCTGGCGCTGCTGCAGTACTCGCGCAAGCACGTGGCGCGTGACATCAGCAAGGTGCTGCGGTCCGCGATTGCGAACGCCCAGCAGAAGGAAGGGTTCAGCGGCGACGTCGACCGGTTGATCGTGTCGGCGTGCTACGCGGACCAGGGGCCTTCGATGAAGCGGATCCGCCCGGCTCCAATGGGACGCGCGTTCCGGGTCGTGAAGCGGACGGCGCACCTCACGGTGCAGGTGTCCGAGAAGGCGCAGAAGATCGGCGAGCCGGCCGCGGCCGCGCCGAAGCGCCGGGCGACGAAGAAGGCAGCGGCAACCAAGTAGCGCGGGTCTTCGGAAGTAGGCGGAGAGGCGGGATGGCGAGGGGGCGGACGACGAGCCGCCTGCGCCCGCTGCCTTCCGCTCCAGTAATGTAGGGCGGGTCTTCGGGCCCGCCGACCGATGAAACGAGGAGCGTCTCGTGGGTCAGAAGGTTCACCCGTACGGATTCCGGCTCGGCTTCAACAAGACGTGGCGGTCGCGGTGGTACTCCGATCGCGACTACGCGAAGCTGCTGCATGAGGACCTGGCGCTCAGGAACGAGCTCAAGCGGCGGTTCGCGCACGCGGGCGTCTCGCGCATCGAGATCGAACGCGCGGCCAACAAGCTGAAGATCGACATCCACACCTCGCGGCCCGGCATCATCATCGGGCGCAAGGGGGCGGAGGTCGACAAGCTGAAGGAAGAGGTCAAGCGCCGGACCAACCGCGAGGTGTTCATCAACATCCAGGAAATCCAGAAACCAGAACTGGATGCGCAGCTCATCGCCGAATCGGTGGCGATGCAGCTCGAGAAGCGCGTGGCGTTCCGTCGGGCGATGCGCAAGGCCGTCGAGTCGGCGCTGCGCTTCGGTGCCCGCGGAATCAAGGTGCGCGTGTCTGGCCGCCTGAACGGCGCCGAGATCGCCCGCTCCGAGTGGTACCTGCACGGCCAACTGCCGCTGCAGACGCTCCGGGCCGACATCGACTACGGCTTCGCCGAGGCCCACACGACGTACGGCCTGATTGGCGTGAAGACGTGGCTCAACAAGGGCGAGCGGATCGAGCCGCGCGTGGGGCGTGACGAAGATTATCGGGTGCCGCGCCGGCAGCCACGGGGCGAAGGGCGGTAGCTGACGCCGGATGGCCCTGGACTCCGGGCGCTGGGCGTTCGACCGACGACGTGCCAGAGCCGAGAGCCTAGTGCCGAGAGCCGGTAAGAAGGTTCCCTATGTTGATGCCGAAGAAAGTCAAGTACCGCAAGCAGCAGCGCGGTCGCATGGCCGGCAAGGCCTGGCGCGGGTCCGACGTGTCGTTCGGCGACTACGGGCTGAAGGCGATGGAGCCCTGCTGGATGACGGCGCGGCAGATAGAGGCGGCCCGTGTCGCGATGACCCGAGCCATCAAGCGCGGCGGCAAGATCTGGGTGCGGGTGTTCCCTGACAAGCCGATCACCAAGAAGCCGCAGGAAACCCGCATGGGCAAGGGCAAGGGCGCACCCGAGGAATGGGTAGCCGTGGTCCGGCCGGGCAAGATCCTCTTCGAGATGGAAGGGGTGACCGAGTTGGAGGCGAAGCAGGCGATGCGCCTGGCCGCCGCCAAGCTTCCGATCAAGACCCGGTTCGCGACGCGCTTCGCCCAGGAGGCAGTGTCATGACGAGCGCTCACGAGCTGCGCGAACTGAACGAAGACGACCTGAGGAACCGCGAGCGCGATCTGAACGATCAGCTCTTCCGGTTGCGGATCCAGAAGGCCATGGGACACCTCGACGTGCCGTTGAAGTTGCGAGAGATCCGTCGCGACCTGGCGCGCGTGAAGACGGTGCTCCGCGAGAAGACCGCCGTGGCGGGCAGGAGCTAGGACGATGGCTGACAAAGCACGCGTTCAAGGTGTGGTGACCAGCGACAAGATGGACAAGAGCGTGGTGGTCGCGGTCGAACGCCAGGTGCGCCACCCGTTGTACGGGAAGATCCAGCGCCGGACCTCGACGTTCCTCGCCCACAACGAGGGAAACGTCGCGAAGGTCGGCGACCTCGTCGAGATCTCGGAAGGGCGCCCGATGAGCCGCCGCAAGCGCTGGGTGGTGGTTCGCGTCGTCCGCCGCGCCGCCGATGCGAAGGCACGTGAGGCCGAGGCGCAGGTGGCCGCCAAGGGTGAGGGAGGTGCCTCATGATCCAGATGCAGTCGGTCCTCGATGTTGCCGACAACTCCGGCGCCCGCAAGATCGCGGTGATCAACCCGCTCGGCGGTTCGACCGGACGCTACGCGCGCCTGGGCGACATCGTCACGGCGTCGGTCAAGGAGGCGCAGCCCGACTCCGCCGTGAAGAAGGGCTCCGTCGTGAAGGCGGTCATCGTGCGGACGCGGAAGGAGCAGCGCCGGAAGGATGGCAGCTACATCCGCTTCGACCGGAACGCCGCGGTGCTGATCAACGACCAGAACGAACCGGTCGGGACGCGTGTGTTCGGTCCCGTCGCCCGCGAGCTGCGCGAACGCAAGTTCATGAAGATCATCTCGCTCGCGCCCGAGGTGCTGTGATGTCACGTCTGGAAACGCCGATCCGGAAGAACGACAACGTCGTGGTGACGACGGGCAAGGACCGCGGCAAGCGGGGCCGCGTGCTCAAGGTCGAGGCCTCCGCCAACCGTCTCGTCGTCGAGGGCGTGAACTTCATCAGCCGGCACACGAAGCCCAACCCGGGAAAGAACGTGAAGGGTGGCATCGCCAAGCGCGAGGCGGCGCTTCATGCGTCGAACGTGCAGCTGGTGTGCCCCGAGTGCGGCAAGCCGACACGGATCGGTCGCCGCGTGCTCGGGGACGGCCGCAAGGTCCGGTTCTGCCGCAAGTGCGAGGGAGTGGTGGACAAATGAGCCGGTTGAAGGAACGCTACCTCAAGGACGTCGTGCCAGGCCTCCAGAAGGAGTTCGGCTACAAGAACGTCATGGCCATCCCGAAGCTCGAGAAGGTCGTGGTGAACATGGGCCTGGGCGAGGCGACGCAAAACGTGAAGCTGATCGACACGGGAGCCGACGAGCTCGGCCGCGTCACGGGCCAGCGGCCCGTCACGACCCGCGCGAAGAAGTCGATCGCGGCCTTCAAGGTCCGCAAGGGCATGCCGGTCGGAACGATGGTCACGCTGCGCGGGGAACGGATGTACGAGTTCCTCGACCGGCTGCTGAACATCGCACTGCCGCGCGTGCGCGATTTCAAGGGCGTCTCCACGAAGGGCTTCGACGGCCGCGGCAATTACACGCTCGGCCTGCGTGACCAGCTGCTCTTCCCCGAAATCGACTACATGAAGGTCGACAAGGCCCGCGGGATGAACGTCTCGGTGGTGACGACGGCCAAGACCGACGAGGAAGCACGCCGTCTGCTCCAGCTCCTCGGGATGCCGTTCAGGACTTCATAGGATTCGACCAATGGCCACGACCGCGAAGAAAGTCAAAGAGCTGAAGACGCCGAAGTACAAGATCCGGCTGCGGCACCGGTGCCGGCTGTGTGGACGTCCCCGGGGCTACATCCGGAAGTTCGCGCTCTGCCGTCTCTGCTTCCGTAAGCTGGCGCTCGAAGGTGACATCACGGGCGTCATCAAGAGCAGCTGGTAAAACGCCGAAACCCCGAACTGTTCGCGAGAGCGGACCACCCGGGAGAACGACAAGGTTCACGAGTTATGACTGATCCGATTGCTGACATGCTCACGCGCATTCGCAACGCCGTCCAGGCCAAGCGGCCGCGCGTCGACATCCCGGCGTCGAAGCTGAAGGTCGAGATCGCGCGGATCCTCCAGAACGAGGGCTACGTCCAGGGCTTCAAGCTCGTGGAGGAGACCCCGGAGGGCGCGCGCACTCCCCAGAAGTTCGTGCGCGTCTTCCTGAAGTACGGATCGCGCGGAGAGCGCGTCATCACCGGGATCGAGCGCATCAGCCGTCCCGGCCGCCGCGTCTATTTCGGCCACGACGAGGTGCCGCCGGTCCTGGCCGGCCTCGGCATCAGCATCCTGACGACGTCGCGTGGGTTGATGACGGGCCGCGATGCGAACAAGGCGGGCATCGGCGGCGAGGTGCTCTGCAACGTGTGGTAGGAACTGACGGCTGCGCGGCCCGGTGATCGCCGGTCCTGCGCGCAACCGACCCGACCCAGTCGGATCCGGACAACCGTAGCGGCGCAACACGTTGCGCCGCTACCGAGAATCAACCATGTCGCGTATTGGAAAGAAACCGATTCCGATCCCGAAGGGCGTCACCATCCACGTGGCGGCCGACGCGGTCGAAGTGCAGGGGCCGAAGGGCAAGCTGCGCCAGATGTTCCCGCCCGGCATCACGTTCGAGGTCCAGGACGGGCAGTTGCTCGCCAAGACGGTGCGCGAGGACCGCGAACTGGGCAAGTTCCACGGCCTGGGCCGGAGCCTCGTGGCCAACGCCGTCACCGGCGTGACCGAGGGCTTCAAGCGCGAGCTCGACATCGTCGGCATCGGCTACCGCGCGGAGGTCAAGGGACGCCAGGTGGTATTCGCGCTGGGGTACTCCCATCCGATCGTGATGGACGTCCCGCAGGGGATCGACGTCGCCGTCGAGAAGCAGACGCACATCACGGTGAGCGGCATCGACCGCCAGCTCGTGGGGCAGGTGGCCGCCGACATCCGCCGGATGCGCAAGCCCGACCCGTACAAGCAGAAGGGCGTCCGCTACACCGGCGAGGTGTTGAAGAAGAAGGTTGGGAAGACAGGGGCCTAGCAACATGGCTCGAGGCTCGCGACTCGAGGTCCAGCGCGGGTTGTGCCGCCTGGGCCCTGAGCCCGGAGCCCAGAGCCGCGCGGACGGCCCGGCCGTCCGCGGTGAGGACCTCGGGGCCGGACTGGTCCCGTGAAGACACTGAGCAGACGATATGAGAATCCGGACGAAGGAAGATCGCCGCGACCGCATCAAGCTGCGCCTCCGCAAGCGGATCGTCGGGTCGGCCGCGCGGCCGCGCCTCACGGTGTTCCGCAGCGTGGCCCACATCTATATTCAGGCGGTGGACGACGCGACGGGGCAGACCCTCGTGGCCGCCTCGACCGTCGAGCCGGCCGTCAAGGCCAAGATGACCGACAAGGTGCGCGGCGGCAACGTCGCAGGCGCCCAGTTGATCGGCCAGACGATTGCCGAACGGCTGATCGCCAAGGGCCTGAAACGGGTGGTGTTCGACCGCAACGGGTTCCTCTATCACGGACGAGTCCGTGCGGTCGCCGAAGCGGCGCGCAAGGCGGGGCTGGAGTTCTAGGAGAAGGCCAGACCTCCTGACAGGTATCGAATTATGATTCGAACACGCGAGAAGATCGATCCGGCGCAGCTCGACCTGAAGGACACCGTGGTGTCCATCAACCGCGTCACCAAGGTCGTGAAGGGCGGCAAGAACCTGAGCTTCAGCGCCCTGGTCGTCGTGGGTGACGGACACGGCGTTGTCGGGTTCGGCGTGGGCAAGGCCCGCGAGGTGCCGTCGGCGATCAAGAAGGGGATCGAGGCCGCGAAGAAGGGGCTGATCCGCGTGCCGCTCATCGGCACGACCGTCCCGCACGAGATCGTCGGTCACTACGGGGCGGGCAGCGTGCTGCTCAAACCGGCGCCCGATGGCACCGGCATCATCGCCGGCGGAGCGGTCCGCGCGGTGGTGGAGGCGGCCGGGATCACCAACATCGTGACCAAGTCGCTCGGGTCGGACAACGCGCACAACGTCGTCCGCGCCACCTTCGCCGGAATGGTTTCGCTCAAGGATCCGGTGACGATCGCCCGCATGCGGGGCAAGACGCTCGAGGAACTGTCGGGCCGTCCGGCGGCCGCCGCGGCACCGGCACCCGCAGCACCGGTTGCGCCGCCGACCGAGGCCTAGACCCGGCACGGCAAGTGAGGATCGCTCATGGGTGAGAAGACAACCGCCGCTCGCAAGACGCTGAAGGTGACGCAGGTGCGCTCCACCATCGGCTTCAACAGGAAGCAGGGTGACGTGGTCCGCAGCCTCGGGCTCCGCCGAATCCGCCACACGATCGAAGTGGCCGACACGCCGGAGGTTCGGGGCATGTTGCAGAAGGTGCGGCACCTGGTGGAAGTGGTATAGCGAGGACAGAAGCGAGAGGCGAGAATCGAGAACCGAGAAGACAGTGGGGGCGGCCCTGGCAGTTCTTGGGTTTCAGTTCTCAGTTCTCACTTCTCGACCCTCAATTCTCGGGATGACTGATATGGATCTCAGCAATCTCAAACCGCCAAAGGGCGCCAAGCACTCGAAGAAGCGCATCGGACGCGGCCAGGGCTCTGGTACCGGCGTGACGGCCGGCCGCGGCGAGAAGGGTGCGAAGTCGCGTTCGGGCTTCAAGCACAAGCGCGGGTTCGAAGGCGGCCAGATGCCGCTGCACCGCCGCGTGCCGAAGCGCGGCTTCTTCAACCTGTTCCGCGTGGAATACGTCGTGGTCAACCTCGACGACCTCGCGGCCCGTTTCGACGCGGGGACCGTGGTGACGCCCGACCTGCTGGTCGAGCGCGGGCTGATCAAGGACGCCGACCAGCTCGTGAAGGTGCTGGCACGAGGCGACATCGCGAAGGCGCTGACGGTTCGTGCGCACAAGTTCAGCGGCAAGGCGGCTGAGAAGATCGCAGCGGCGGGCGGTACGGCCGAACCGATCGTTCCGGCCGAGACCGCGCCCTCCGTCTAGCAACGCACCGAACGACCCGGGTAGCCGGGCCGAGAGCCAGGTTTATGGTTGAGAGCCTGAGGAACATCTTTGCGGTCCCCGACCTTCGCAAGCGTGTGCTGTTCACGCTGGCGCTGCTTG
Source organism: Vicinamibacterales bacterium (assembly GCA_036504215.1). Lineage (NCBI taxonomy): Bacteria > Pseudomonadati > Acidobacteriota > Vicinamibacteria > Vicinamibacterales > Vicinamibacterales bacterium. Next base: position 10,498 of record DASXVO010000050.1, read on the forward strand.
GGGTCTACCGCGTCGGACACCACATCCCGACGCCTGGCGTGAACACGGCGGCGCTCGCGCTGCTCGCAGAACAGGCGAAGAACAACCTGTTCGGTCTGTACGACATGTTCTCCGGCGGCAACCTGTCGCGGGTCACGATCTTCGCGCTCGGCATCATGCCGTACATCAGCGCGTCGATCATCCTGCAGTTGCTGACGGTCGTCTGGCCGTACCTCGAGCGCCTGTCGAAGGAAGGCGAACTGGGCCGCCGGAAGATCACGCAGTACACGCGCTACGGCACGATTCTCCTCAGCGTCGTTCAGGCGCTGGGCATCGCGATCTACCTCGAGCGCCAGACGCAAATCGCGGGTGGCCTGCCGCTCGTCTACAACCCGGGCCTCGCATTCCGCCTGATGACCGTCCTCACGCTGACGACGGGCACCACGTTCATCATGTGGCTGGGCGAACAGATCACCGAGCGCGGAATCGGCAACGGCATGTCCCTGATCATCTTCGCAGGGATCGTCGTCGGCCTGCCCCGCGCCGTGATCGCCACCTTCGAACAGTTGCGAACGGGCCAGATGGGCCTCATTCGGCTGCTGCTGCTGGTCGTCCTGATGGTGGTCGTGGTGGCCGCGATCATCTTCGTCGAACGCGGACACCGGCGGGTCATGGTGCAGTACGCCAAGCGCGTGGTCGGACGCCGGATGTACGGCGGGTCGAGCACGCACATCCCCTTGAAGGTGAACACCGGCGGCGTCATCCCGGTCATCTTCGCGTCGTCGATCCTGGCGTTCCCGGCGACGATTCTCGGCATCTTCAAGTCGACGCCCGGCGGCTGGGCGGAATCGCTCACGCGGCAGTTGAGTTACGGCTATCCGCTCTACAACGTCTTCTACGTCACCGGCATCATCTTCTTCGCCTACTTCTACACGGCGATCATCTTCAATCCGGATGACGTCGCCGAGAACATGCGGAAGTACGGCGGGTTCATCCCGGGGATCCGGCCCGGCAAGCGGACGGCCGAGTACATCGACACGATTCTGACGAGGATCACGCTCGCCGGCGCGATTTACCTGGCGCTCGTGGCGATCCTGCCGGAGTTCCTGATCACCGGCTTCAAGGTGGCCCCGATTCCGTTCATCGGCGAGAAACTCGACGCGGTGCTGCCGAAGTTCATCACCGAAGGCATGAACGTCCAGTTCTACTTCGGCGGCACGTCGCTGCTGATCGTGGTTGGTGTCGCGATGGACACGGTGCAGCAGGTCGAATCGCAGCTGATCATGCGGCACTACGATGGATTCATGAAGAAGACACGGATGCGCGGGCGCCGCGGATAGGCGCCAGGCGGTACGGGCGGTTCGGGAACCGCCGCTGTATCGTCGGCGACGACATATGACATTGAACCTCGTCATGCTCGGCCCCCCGGGCGCAGGCAAGGGCACGCAGGCCAAACGGCTGGCGGTCGCGCGGCGCATCCCGCACATCTCCACGGGAGACATGCTGCGCGAGGCAGTGGCGGCGGGCACGGAGATCGGCCTGCGCGCCAGGGCCGTGATGGAGAAGGGGCAGCTCGTCAGCGACGAGATCATCGTCGGCGTCGTGAAGGAGAGACTGGCGAAGGCCGACGCGCAGTCGGGGTTCGTGCTCGACGGCTTCCCGCGCACGGTGCCGCAGGCGGTGGCGCTCGATGCGATCGTGGCCGGCCGCGACCCGCTGGTGATCGTGGACATCGCGGTGGCCGACGAGGAACTGGTGCGGCGGCTGACGTCGCGCCGCGTGTGCGGCCAGTGCGGGGCCAACGCGGATGTCGCGGCGCCCCTTCGAGAGACGCCCGGGCAGCCCGTGGCGAAGCAGTGCACCACGTGCGGCGGCGCGCTGACCCAGCGCGCGGACGATCGCGAGGAGGTCATCCGGGAGCGGTTGCGCGTCTACACGCGCGACACCCTTCCGCTGCTGGCCTACTACCTGTCGCGCCCGACGTTCCGGAGCGTGAACGGCGCGCAGGCGCTCGAGCGTGTCGTTGCGGATGTGGCGGCCGCGGTGGATGCGGCGGTTGGGGCGGCCTGACCGATGATTGTCTGCAAGTCGCCCGCCGAACTCGATCGGATGCGGGGCGCCTGCGACCTGGTGGCCGCAGTGCTCAGTGACTTGCGCGATGCGGTGCGGCCGGGCGTGAGCACGCTGGACCTCGACGCGCGGGCCGAGGCGAAGATCCGGGTGGCGGGCGGCACGCCGGCGTTCAAGGGCTACCATGGGTATCCCGCGTCGGTCTGCATCTCGATCAACGACGAGGTGATACACGGGATTCCCTCGGCGGCGCGGATCCTCGCGGACGGCGACATCGTGTCGCTCGACGTCGGCGCCGTGCTGGACGGGTACGTCGGCGATTCAGCCGTGACGTTGCCGGTCGGGTCCGTGCCGGACCGTGCGATGACGCTGCTGCGGGTGACCCAGGAAGCGCTCTACCGGGCGATCCTGCACGTGAAGCCGGGCGGCAGGGTCTCGGATATCGGACACGCGGTGCAGGAGCACGTCGAGGCCCACGGATGCTCGGTCGTGCGCGAGTTCGTCGGGCACGGCATCGGGACGGCGATGCACGAGGAGCCCCAGGTGCCCAACTACGGTCCGGCCGGGCGAGGCCCGCGACTGGCCGAAGGGATGGTGCTGGCCATCGAACCGATGGTGAACCTGGGACGGCCTGGTGTGCGGATCCTCGAGGACGGCTGGACGGCCGTGACGCGGGATCACAGCCTGTCGGCGCATTTCGAACACACGGTGGCCGTCACGGCGGACGGGCCACTGGTCATGACGGCGCGCGACGACGATCGGTTCGGTGACGTGCTGGCGGCGGTCGGCATCGAGACCCCCGAGGGGCTGGAGAACCGGTGGCGAAAGAGGACACGATTGAAGTAACCGGCGTGGTGCTCGAGTCGCTTCCGAACGCGATGTTCCGCGTCGAACTCGAGAACAGGCACCAGGTACTGGCTCACGTGTCGGGCAAGATGCGAAAGAACTTCATCCGCATCCTCACGGGAGACCGGGTCCTCATCGAGTTGTCGCCGTACGACCTGACGCGGGGGCGGATCACGTACCGGTACAAGTAGCGGCGGGCTTCAGACCCGCCACCACGCACTGCGGCATCGATGCGGTCTCGGGCGGCGGCACGCGCCAGGTCGCGGCCTGCGAGAGGATCACGAGTCATGAAAGTCAGAGCGTCCGTCAAACGAATCTGTGACAAGTGCAAGATCGTCCGCCGCCGCGGTGTCGTGCGGGTGATCTGCTCGAACCAGAAGCACAAGCAGAGACAGGGTTAGCCGAGGGAACAAGCTATGGCACGTATCGCAGGGGTTGACCTTCCGCGGACCAAGCGGATCGAGATCGGCCTGACCTACATCTTCGGCATCGGCCGCACGCGGTCGAACGTGATCCTCAAGGAAGCAGGCGTGGGTCCGGACATCCGCGTGAAGGATCTGTCCGAGGACGACGTCCGCAAGATCAC
>DASXVO010000051.1 GCA_036504215.1 Vicinamibacterales bacterium
GATCGATGAGGGCTACACCGACTTCGCGAACCGCTGGAACCCGATCCTTGACGTGTTCGACTCCGAGGGCGTGAAGTTCGCCCACGAGGTGCACCCCTCCGAGATCGCCTACGACTACTGGTCGACCAAGCTCACCCTGGAGGCGATCAACCACCGGGAGGCGTTCGGTCTCAACTGGGATCCGAGCCACATGATGTGGCAGGAGATCGACCCGGTCGGGTTCCTTGTCGACTTCGCAGACCGCATCTACCCCGTGGACTGCAAGGACACGAAGATGGCCACCGGCAACGGCCGTAACGGCCGCATGGGCTCCCACCTGCCGTGGGGCGACCCGCGCCGCGGCTGGACGTTCGTGTCCACCGGCAACGGCGACGTGCCCTGGCAGCGCTGCTTCCGGACGCTGAACGCGATCGGCTACACCGGCCCGGTCAGCATCGAATGGGAGGACGCAGGCATGGACCGGCTCCGTGGGGCCAAGGAGGCTGTGGACTTCGTCCGCGCCAACCTCTTCGACCCACCGGCCACCAGCTTCGACGCAGCCTTCAGCCAGGCCGCACAACCCACCGCCTGAGGCGACCTGAACCGAATTGGGGACGGTTCCAATTCGGTCCACCTCCTCGCTCCGTGAGGGTTGGACTGAATCAGGAACCGTCCCCATTCCGGTTCAGACGTTGTACGCGCCCGCGGCGATGTCCTCTGCGAGGGTCGGGTGGGTCGGCTCCCAGTCGAAACGCTCGCGGGTCAGCTGGGCGGACGCCGGCATGTCGAGGGCGAAGAAGTTCCCGATCCAGCCGAAGTGTTCCACTGCCTTTTCTGCGGGGATGGAGATGACCGGCACCCCGAGCGCTGCGCCGATGGCCTCTGCGATCGACCGGGACGTAACCGCCTCCTCCGCAACGGCGTGGGCGGCCGAGCCGGCCTCTGCCTTGTCGAGGGCAAGCGCCACCAGGCGTGCGGCGTCCAGGCGGTTGACCGCCGTCCAGCGATTCCTGCCGTCACCGACGTAGGCGGACGCGCCGTGCTCGCGCGCCGCACGAGCGATCAGCGAGATGAACCCGTGGTCCCCGCCGGTGCCGTGGACGGTCGGCGCGAACCGCAGCGAGACCGCGCGGACACCGCGGTCGGCGCAACTCATGGCGAGTCCCTCGGATCCGCCGCGGGGCGAGTCGGCAGCGGAGGACGGGTTGTCGTCCAGTTCCGTGAGCGGACGCCCGATCGGACGAGCGGTGCCAGCTGCGAGCAGGAACGGCTTGCCGGTCCCCTCCAGCGCAGACAGGAACGTCTGAACGGAAGCACGCTCTGCGCGGTTCGACTCGGCCGGGTTGGACCAGTCGTGCTTGTTGGCCAGGTGCAGGACGGCCTCGGCGCGCTCCGCTTCCGCACGGAGCACGTCGAGGTTGTCGAGGTTGGCTTCGACCACCTCGACGCCGGCCGCCGTGAGCTTGGCAGCCGATCCGGCGGAGCGTGCGATGCCACGGACCTGGTGTCCGGCAGCGATCAACTCGGGCACGACGGCTGACCCGATCCAGCCGGAAGCGCCGGTCATGAAGACATTCATGGGAGTTCCTCTCGTGTACCTGATGACAGGTTCTGACATCTCACTGTAGTCACTGACGTCAGACTCTGTCATCACGTAGGATGTGCTCATGGTCCGATGGGAGCCCGGGGCGCCGGAGCGATTGCGCGCTGCAGCAATGGCGCTGTTCGCAGAAGCCGGCTACGAACAGACCACCGTCGCCCAGATCGCGGAGCGGGCCGGCGTCACCGAACGCACCTTCTACCGCTACTTCTCCGACAAGCGCGAAGTGCTGTTCGCCGGATCGGCAGAACTGCAGCGCCGCATGGTCGAAGCGGTCACCTCCGCAGCCCCCACAGCCGATCCCGCGCGGCTCGTCGCTGTCGCGCTCGACGCCCTGGCCAGCATGTTTCCCGCCGAGCGCCGCGAGTTCGCCAGGTGGCGCAACGCCGTCCTCGCATCGGGGCCCGCCCTTCAGGAGCGCGAGCTCCTCAAGCTGGCCGCCCTCAAGCAGGCACTGTCTCAGGCACTCACCGACCATGGCGTCGATGCCGTCACGGCTGCCGTCGCGGCCGAGTCGGCGATCGGGGTGTTCCATGTCGGCTTCGCCC
>DASXVO010000052.1 GCA_036504215.1 Vicinamibacterales bacterium
CGACAGGCTCGGGGTGCCCTGAGCTTGTCGAAGGGCAGGACTCGAACCTGCCCGCCTCCGCGCTTCGCGCTGCGGCGTGGTCTCGCCGTAGCTCGCATGGATCTCCCGGCGAGCGAAGGCGGACGACCTCCTGGTTCGTAGGAATTCGAAAGGAGGCAACCGGGGGCAGCGGGAAGCCGCTGCCCCAATGTTTACGGGCCTTCTTTCACACCCGAGGCAACCCGAGCATGCTTCGAGCCGCCGCGGATTGTCAGTCATTTGTCAGTCAAAACGGGGGTCCCTGCGACGACCTGGCAACCCGCCAGGAGGTCGCAGCAAGTTCAGTATATAGTTGTTGTTCAACAATTATGAACATGTCATAATATCCGAACACCAGAGAACCGCCATGCCACCCCTCGAGCCGTACTTCGCCCTGCTCGCCACCTGGATACCCGGAGTCGACACCGGTGTCGTCGAGCAACTCCATGCGGGGAGGGGCCGTTTCGATGCCGCGCTCACGTGGAAGGGTCCTCGGGGAACGATTCGCTACCTCCTGGAAGAGAAGCGGCACCTCCCCAACCAGGACGTCCGCGTCGTCGTCGACCAGCTCGAGAGGTGGAGAGCGGAGCTGCCGGCCGCCGAGCGCCGAGCCAAGTTGCTCGTCCTGGCGCCTGCGGTGCGTCCCCACCAGGCCGCTGTCCTGGAGCGCGCGGGCGTCGACTATCTCGACCTCGCCGGCAACGCACACCTGGCCGGCCCCGGTTTGCTGATTCACGTCGAGGGTCGGAAGTTGGCGGAGACGCCCCTCGCCCGGCGCGGGCGACCGAACAGAGGCTGGGTGAAGGCCGTGCTGACCTGGCTGATTCAGCCAGAGCTCGTCGGCCGTCCGTATCGCGACACCGCGGAGCGGGCCGGCGTGGCCCTCGGCACCGTGGCCGCCTGCGTCCAGGACCTGATCGCACGTGGGCTGCTCGTCGAAGCCAAGCAGGCGCGGCAGATTGCGGACCGCCCACAACTCGTCGCGCTCTGGGTTCAGACCTATGTCGAGGTCCTCCGGCCGAAGCTGACCGAGCGGCGCTTCCAGGTTCGTGCCGAGACGAAGCCTGAGATCTGGACGCGGCTCGCAGAGACACTCGCGAAGCGCGGGGTCCCCTGGGCGTTGACTGGGGCGGATGCCGCAGAGCGCCGGACCCATTTCTTCCACGCCGAAGACACCGAGATCTACGCGCCGATTGCCGCGTTCGACGATCGCGAACTGCTGAAGCGGCTGGTGGCGCAGCCCACGGCACGCGGAGGGAATCTGCTGGTCATCGAGCCTCCGGTGCGAGCGGCAATACCGGCGGACCACGACGTTCCCCCGGTGGCGCCAGACCTGCTGACGTATGCCGAATTGCGCTACCGCGGCACAGGACAGGCCCTCGAGGCGGCGGAGCTGCTGTTACCGGGAGTGATCGGCCATGACGAGCGTTGACCCCATCGTCCTCGCCGCTCTCTTGGACCTGGCCCGGGGCCTTCGGGCGCTGCAGGTCAGGTTCTGCATCATCGGCGCGCTCGTTCCGGAGGTCCTGCTCGGAGCGGCGCCCCGGCGGCGAACGAACGACGCGGACGCCACGATCATCGTCGGCTCGCTCGAGGACTTCGACCGCCTCAAGCGACAACTCGTGGAGTTCGGGTTCGGCCCTACGCCGCGCCGATACCGTATCGCCCACGGGGCTGGAGGATGGGTCGACCTGATTCCCTACAGCGCGACCCTGGCGCCCAATGGCCACCTCGAGTTGGGCGACGAGGTGACTTTCAACCTGGCGGGTTTCGAGTTGGTGGTGCCGAATGCCGTTGACGTGCCGATCGGTCCCGAACTGGTCGTGCCGATGGTCCCGGTCGCCCTTTACGTGCTCCTGAAGCTCGTCGCGTACGCGGACCGGAAGGCGCGGAAAGACCTCGCCAGCGTGTTCCATTGCCTGCGACACTACCGTGAGGACGATGACGCCCGCTACGGCCTCGAGCATGGAGGCGAACTCGTCCCGTTCGAGTTCACGCCGGCGTGCCTGCTTGGCCTCGACACCCGCCCCTTCGTGCCGTCTCTCGCGTTATCCGTTCGTCCATTGCTCGACCGGTTCGATAGCCCCGATGCGGCAATCGTCGGACTCGTTGCCAGCGAAGATCGTCCCGGCCTGATAGAAGACGCGGACCGTATCGAGGTCTTCGAGCTCTTCCGCTGGTTCCGCTTGTCAGCCGGTCTTTGAAACCCGCTGGCACGGCCGGCGTTGCCCCCTCGTCCCTGCGGCCCGGAGCCACTCCCACGCCGCGAGCGACGCCATTCGAGGCGCCCTCAGGGCCCCTCCCCGCACAACCCGTTCGGTGTCGTGGAGGGACCTATGCACGAGATCGATCCCCGCGATTTCACCTCTCATGACCGTGACGATCGACGGCCCGGCCTGAGTCGGGGCGGACATGGCGAGCACGCCGCGCGAGGCCCCGAGAGAGCGACCGACGACCCGCGTGACATTGCCGTCCGCCACGTCAATCTCCCGAGCGGCCCGCGCCGCGAGCCGGTCCGCGTTCGCGGCCGCGACTACACGCTCAACGGTGATCAGAGCCGGGTGCTGGCCACCGTCGGCGCGTTCCGGGTGGTGTCGTCACACGACCTCGAGGTGAGCTTCGGACGGGCCGGCGATCACCGCTCCGCCGACCTCCGCCATCTTCGCGAAAATGGCCTCATCGACACCGTCGCCCGGCCCGGTCACGGCGACCGGACCGTGACGCTCACTGAGCGAGGACGGGACCTCCTGGAGGCCCAGCGCTGGCCAAATGAAGGCGGCGGCGGAGCCCGCCAGGCGTTCTACGCGGGCGTGCGGAAGCCGCGGGAACTGGAGCACGACGTCCAGGTGTATCGCGCGTACCGCGAGGCGGCGGACCGCGTGACGAGTCGTGGCGGCCGGCTGCACCGGGTCGTCCTCGACTACGAGCTCAAGCGGGAGTACCAGCGCTTCCTGCAGGAGCGGAATCGCGGCCGTGCCGACGGCGACGGGCGCCCCGATCGGGACGATGACGAGATAGCCGCGTGGGCCGTCGATCACCACCTGCCCTACTTCGACGAACAGGTCCACCTTCCCGACGTGCGCATCGAGTACGAGGACATCGACGGGCGCTCACGCGAGGAGGATGTGGAGGTGACGACGCCACACTACCGAGGGGCGCATGCGGCTGCGGTTACGCGCTCGGGATTCTCGAGCTACGGTGGCATGTCCTCGCGGGTATCAGCCGGTCGTGGAAGCGGACGAGGGCGGGGCGGCGGTCGCGATCCGCGCCTTGCCGAGGAGATGTTGTCATGAACGCCAACGAACGGATTCAAGCCGTGGAGCGCTTCGGTTTCACCACGCGCCAGGCCGGGTTCCTGGTGGCCGTGATGACCCACTCCGGCGTCTGCCTGCCCCGGCAGTACGCGGTCTTTGCAGGCGTGGCCTATGGGCACAAGGTGAACCGGTTCTTCGGACGCCTCGTCGCTCGCGGGTTCGCGTCGGCGTGCCCGTCGGCGCACAACCGCGCCCTCGTCTACCACGTGCAGCACCGTGGTCTCTACGAGGCGATCGGCGAACCTCATAGCCGGTTCCGGAGGCCGGTGCCGGCGAACGCCGTGGCGCCGCGGTTGGTCGTTCTCGACGCCGTGATCAGCGCTCCGGAGGTGACCAGGTTGGCGACGGCATCCGCCCGCGCCCGACGTCTATATCACGCTCGAGCGCCCCGTCGGTGCGCGCTGCCAAGCAGCACACCGCCGGAGCGCTTCACGTCGGACGGCAGCGCGTCGACCACAGGTCCCGTTCGCTTCCACGTCCGTCGAGCCGGCCGGAAGATGCCGCCCGCAAGACACGCCAGCGACGTCTCCGGCAGCAACCGGCTCGCCACCCGTCATGTTGACCGGCGCGGCCTCGAATGCCGCGCCCCGGACCGTGGAGGCGACCATGACAGAGACCTCGTATCGCGAGACGGAGACGCTTCGTGAGCCCTCGGTGAGCGACCGCGCGAGCACGTCCGACGGCCGGCCAGGCAAGCTCCTGACCGCCTTCGAAGTGGCCGAACTCGTCGGTTGTCACGAGGAGAGCGTGCGCCGCGCGTACCTGTGCGGCCAGCTCAAGCGACAGCGGTTCGGCGTTCGGAGCTGGCGTTTTCGCCCGGCTGACGTCGAGGACTGGATCGGGCGAGGCGCGCCGACGAGAATCTCGTAGAGGAGCGCCGGCGTGACGGCGGATTGGCCGCCTGCTCTGCCTGACGCAGGAAGGAGAGGAACGATGACCGTGCGAAAGATCTGCAAGCCGAAGGGCTGCCGGGGCAGCCCGCGATGCGACCACCCCTGGTGGTTCGACGTGATGTGCCAGGGTAAGCGCTGGCGCATGCGCGTCGACGACTTCGCGTCCCTGCGAGGCGCGAAGGAACCGGTGACCTCCAAGCAGGCAGCCGAGCGTGTGTGGGAGCCGAAGTTCGTTGGCGAGATCATGGCGGGGCGCGATCCGAGAATTGCGCCGGTGCCGGGGTCGGTCGGCGAGAGCCTAACAGTGGACGACTTCCTCGACCGCTACTTCAAGGAGTACGTCGAGGCCGAGGGCCTCCGGGACGCTGTCACGATCAGGAGCCAGCTCACCGCGATCAAGGCGGTGCTGGGCAACCAGGCGGTGACGACGCTCGAGAAGGTGAGCGAGATCCTGCGGTTCAAGGCCGCCTACCGCGAAGGGCGGTCCGTCGCCACGGTGAACCGGGCGCTCGGCACGCTTCGGGCGGCCATCAACTGGGGCCGCTTCCAGAACCCGCCGTACCTCGCGAACTCGCCGTTCCACCGGTTCGGCGTGACCATCAGGACGAAGGAGGAAACCAAGCGCGATCGGCGCGTGGGACCTGCCGAAGAGAAGGCGCTGCTCGACGCGGCCCTGGCGATGAACGCCTGGGAACATCGCTGGGTCGGCTCGTCGATGCACGACCGGATCATCGGGGCCCTCGAAACGTGCTGCCGCCAGGGAGAGATGCTGCGCATCCAGAACCGACACGTGGACTGGGACCAGCATCAGATTGCCATCCCGGGCGCGCACGCGAAGGACATGGAGAATCGGCGGATCCCGTTCGACCCGCAGGGGCGCCTCGCCCCGATTCTCAAGCGACGGAAGGAACTCGGGCCGGCCGCCTACGTCTTCGGCGGCGAGTTGGGCGAGTTCCAGGAGAGCTTCAAGACGGCCTGGGAGACGGTGCTCATGCTGGCGAACGGCCACGACTCGAAGCGGACCGCGCACGGTGTGCGCGTGGACCGCGAGAAGCTCAGGCAGATCGACCTTCACTGGCACGACCTGCGCCATGAAGGCGCCTGCCGACTACTGGCCGACGGCGTCGACATCCGCACGATTCAGCTGATGCTCGGCCACGCCGACATCAAGCAGACGCAGCGATACCTCAACATCACGGACGAGGAGCTGCGCAAGTCCATGACGGGCGTCTGGGAGCGCCGCCGCCAACTCCGCCTCGCCGGGCAGTCGAGCCACGGTGAGACCACCGCGGAGCAGGCGGTCGGCCAATAGGTCGCACGGCCAGGACGCAGACACGAGTCCCAGGACCACTTCGAGCCGCCGCAGATTGTCAGTCGTTTGTCAGTCGGCCGGTGGGAAAGTGGCGCGCCCTGCAGGACTCGAACCTGCGACCTCCTGGTTCGTAGCCAGACGCTCTATCCAACTGAGCTAAGGGCGCGTCGTGGGCTCCCGGGTCGCGCAGGCGCGCGGCCCGGTCAGGAACTTGAGATCTTAGCACGGGCACGCCGACGGCTCAACTCTGAGCGCCCGTCGAATCGCCGCAGCCAGGTGGATAGCCGCGAGCGCGCCCGGCCTCGCCGCGGCCAACCGGCTCAGGCGGGAAATCCGCGGGCTGGGCGCCCACGACGCTCGGACAGGGCCCGCGGCCACTCCGACAACGCCTACTTCGCCGGCCGCGCCAGGCCGTGGCCGACGGGGAACAGCCCCGGCATCGCGATCGGGAGCTTGCCGCCAATCGCAATCTCGCCCGCCAGCGCGCGCACCGCCGCCGTCTCCATCGCGTCGGAGAACTCGTAGGTCAGAAGCTGCGCCGGGAGCTTCTGCAGGGCCATCGCGGTGTACGGGTTGCCGAAGATCACGGTCACGAACGGCTTCTGCTGATCGTTCGCCACCGACTCCAGAAGCGACACGGCCTGCTGCGACAGGTCCATCCGCCCGCTGTAGGACGCGATGCGCACGAACACTGACGCGACGACCGCGTCAGCCTGCTTCGCCAGCACCCGCACCATGTCGAGTTCGGACGCCGTCGTGTGGTCGGAGATTTCCACGGCGGTGACGTTCGGCCACCGCTGCTTGAGCGCCGGGATGAACGCGCGGCTCGGCACACCCTCGCGCCAGCCGCTCGGGTAGTCCACGATCGACAGGTACAGGATCCGCGCGTCCTTCGCGGCCTTGAGCGGCACCTGGCCCCGGTCGTCCTTCACCAGCGTCAGCGCTCGCTCGCAGATCTCCGCGTTCACGGCCTCGTGCGCGCGACCGCCGACCTTCGTCTCGACGCCCATCGGATCGACGGTCCGCGACTTGTGGAGCCCGATCCGCGCCTTCGCGCGCAGGATCCGTTCGACCGACGCGTCCACCTGCGCCCGCCCGATCTCTCCCGACTCCACGGCCGCCTTGATCCCCTTGAACGCCGCATCATCGTCTGGCGAATGGAGGACGACATCGACGCCCGCCTTCACCGCCATCGCCGCCGCCCTGTCGTTGCCGAAGTTCCTGGAGATGGCCCACATCGACATCGAGTCGGTGTAGATCAGGCCGTCGAACTTCATCTCGCCGCGCAGCAGGCCGGTGAGGATCGGCCGGCTGAGCGTGGCCGGGATGCCCGGTTCCGGATCGAGCGCCGGCAGGATGATGTGCGTGGACATGAACGCGTCGATCCCCGCGTCGACGGCCGCCTTGAACGGCAGCAATTCGACCGCGTCGAGGTGCTCGCGCGGATGATCGATCTTCGCGAGCCCGATATGCGTGTCCACGCTGGTGTCGCCATGGCCCGGGAAGTGCTTCGCGGTGGCCAGCATGCCGCCGGCCTGGATGCCCTGCATGTACGCGACGCCCATCTTCGCCACGAAAGCGGGGTCTTCGCCGAACGAACGGATGTTGATGATCGGATTGCGCGGGTTGTTGTTGACGTCGAACACCGGGTAGAAGTCCACGAGGACGCCCATCGCCCGGCCTTCGATCGCGGTCAACTGCCCGGCCTTGAAGGCGAGTCGAGGATCGCCGGTCGCACCGATCGCCATCGCCCGCGGCAGCCGCGTCGCGCCGTTCATGATGTAGCCTGCCCCACCCTCGAAATCCGCCGACGTCAGCAGCGGAATGGTCGAGGCCTGCTGGAGCCGGTTGAAGAACGTCGCCGCGGCGAGCGGTTCCCCCTTCCGGCCCACGCTGCCGCCGGCGTAGTTCGGATTGAGCAGCGCCGCCGGCATCGCCTCCCATCCGGCGAACACGTGAATGGCTCCCACGTGCAGGTCGCGCACCAGGTGCAGCTTGCGCTCGTAGGTGTCCGTGTCGGTGCTCGTGAACATCGCGTCGATCGACGGCGAGAGCAACTGGCCCACCTTCTCGTCGAGCGTCATCTTCTTGAGCGTGTCCTGCACCCATTTCTCGGACAGCTTGTCGAGCGGCGGCCTGGGCGGCGCGGCCGCCACGAGCAGGGCGGCCATGGAGAGGACGATGAGGACCGGTATGAGTGCGACGACGGATCGGCGGTGGTTCATGGGCAGCAATCGTAATACCGAGCCGATGCGCGTGGGAAGTGGAACGTCTCGGACGCCGCCGGCGGGAGCCCCGGGGCGAAGTTCCGGGTCACGCGCCGCCGGCCCGCGCGGTGATGCGCGCGCCGTCGCCGAGGCTGTCGGGTGGATAGACGACGACACGGTCGCCGGGCCGGAGGCCGGAGAGGATCTCGGCCGAGGTCCCGTTCCGCTGGCCCACGGTCACCGACCGGATGCGGGCGAGCCCGCCGGCATCGACGTACACGGCCCACCCCTCGGCGCGGCGAAACAGGCTGCTCGTCGGCGCAAGCACGACGTCGGGCCGCTCCCACACGACGACGCGCGCCTCCACCCGGTAGCCGTCTCCGAGCGCCTGCGACGCGGCGCGGGGATCCTCGAGGTCGATCACCACGAGCACGCGCTGCTCCTCCACGCCGAGCGCCGAGACCTTCACGAAAGCCGAGGGCTCGACGCGCCCCACGATCGCCCGGAGCGGTTCGCTGCCGCCCCACTGGTCGATGAGCGCCGACATCCGCGGCTTGATCCTCACCGCGTCGGTGGACAGGAAGTCGGCGATCACCTCGATGGCCGCGGTGTCACCCACCTCGACGAGGGGCGCGCCCTGCGCCACCACCGCCTCGCTCTCCTGCAGCCTCGACAAGACGACGCCGTCGATTGGCGATCGAAGCGTGAGCACCGGCCGGCCGCCGGCGGCAGACCCGCCCGGTCCGCCGGACTCGACGAGCACGGCGCGCGCGGCCTCCACCTCGTGCTCGGCCGCCTCGACCCCCGCGTCGGCCGCTTCGAGCGCCCGCTGGCTGGCGGCCGAAGCCGCGTCCACGGTCTGCCTCGCCTCGACGGTCATCAGTCCGAACTCGGCGAGACTCTTCGCGCGGTTGCGCTCGACGGCCGCGTGCTCGCTCTGCACACGGGCCTGCTCCCGCTGCGCACGCGCCTGCTGCAGCACGGCCCCGGCCTCGCTCACCCTCGCCTCGGCCCCGGCCCGGCTTCGTGCGTCGAGCAGCGGGGGCGCGCCGGGCAGGAACGTGGCGATCACGGTCCGGTTCGCGACGACGCGATCCCCCGGGCGCAACTCGATCCGCCGGACGCGCCCCGCCACTGGCGCCGACACCACGTAGCGGTCCCGCACGCGGGTCTTGCCCTCGTGGTCCAGCGTCACCGTCAGCCGACCGCGGGTCACCGCCGCGAAGTCCACCGGGACGGCCCGCGGCATCATCGCCACCGCGAGCGCGCCCACGATCACCGCGCCGATGACTCCCCAGAACGCCACACGCCGCCTCGTTGCCGTCTTCATGGGAACCCCGCTCCACGTTCTCCGATGCCCGCGCTGCGTTCTCTTCGTTCCGTGCTCAGTTGCGATTCCGCGTGACGGCCGCCGACGTCCGGCGGCGCATCACTCGCGGGTCTTCAGGACCTCGACCAGGTCCAACCGGTCGAGTTGCCGGCGTACGACCAGCGCCGAGATCGCGGTCGCCGTCAGGATCGTCGTCCCGGCGAGCGCATAGGTGCCGGGCCCGACGACGAGCGGCATGCGCCACATCTCCGTGTCCATCGCCTTCACGAGCGCAGCGGCCATCCCGTACCCCGTGAGCAGCCCCAGCGGCACAGCCGCCAGCGACACCAGCGCCAGCTCGCCGAGCAGGATGTACGACACCTCGGCGCGCGTGAACCCGATGACGCGCAGCGTGGCCAGCTCGCGGCTCCGCTCCGACAGCGAGATGCGCACCGTGTTGTAGACGACGCCGAAGGCGATGATGCTCGCGAACAGGACGTAGACCACCTGGACCTTGCGCATCATGTCGGCCAGCGTGGCCTGGAAGCTGTCGATCGCCGCCCGCTTCAGCATCACGCCGGCCACGCGCGGCGTCGCCTTCAGCCGGCGGTAGAGCGCCGCGGCCTCGCGCCGGTCGACCTGCAGGTACGCCCCTGACACGGTTCCGTCCTCCCGCATCAGCCGGTGGAGGGCGTCGAGCGACATGTAGGCGTTGGTGCCCATGTATTCCTCGACGAGATCCGTCACTGGCACCTGCCGGATGGCACGCGGCCCTTCGAGCAGCTCGATCGCCACGGGGTCACCGCGTGAAACGCCCAGCAACTCGGCGAGCTTCGCCGACAGCACCAGGCCGTCCGCCGGCAGCTCCGTCGGGCCGCGCGACGCGTCCACGACGCGATTGAGCCGGCCGCCCGACAGCACGCCCAGCACCGCCACGTTGCGCGTCCGCGGGCCCGACTGCAGGCGCGCCGCCACGGCGCGGAACGGCTCGGCGTCCATGACGCCTGGCAGGCGGCCGAACTCGTCGGTCGCGCCGGCCGACGTGGGCTCGACGAGCGTCACCATCACGTCGTACCGCTGCGCGACGTCGAACTGCGTCCGCATCATCACGTCCACCGCGTCCATCGAGAAGTTGCCGACGACGAGCAGCGACCCGGCCAGCGCGATGCCGACCACCGAGGCGGCCACGCGGGCCGGGTGGCGCTGCAGCGTGCGGAGGATGATCCGCGCCGGCTGCGACAGCAGCCGTTTCGCCCCCGCGCGTTCGGCCCAGCTCTCGGAGAACCGCGCCGGCGGCTCCGGCCGCATCGCCTCGGCCGGAGGCAGGCGGACGGCGCGGCGCACCGCGGCGACGGCACCCGCCACGGCCGCGACGACGGCGATGACCCCGCCCGCCACCGCGACCTGCGTGTTCAACCGGTAGAGCAACACCGGGAAGTGGAAGAACTGCGTGTAGATCCGCGTCAGCGCCGAACCGAGCCACGCGCCCAGGGCGACGCCCCCAATCGCCCCGGCAACGGCCACGACGAGGCTCCACTTCACGTAGTGCGCGGCGATGGCAGCGTTCCCGTACCCGAGCGCCTTGATGGCCGCAATCTGCGCGCGCTGGACCGCAACGATGCGCGACAGCACGACGTTCAGCAGGAAGGCGGCGACGCCGAGGAAGATCACCGGCACGAGCGCGCCCGACACCTCGAGCTGGCTCAACTCGTTCGCCAGGTACCAGTGCGAGGGCTGGAGCGACCGCGGCACGGCGCCGACGCCGCCGTACGACGCGCCAATCAGCCGGTCGATCCGCGCCAAGACCTCGCGCTCCGGCGCGTGGTGCATCAGCTTCAAGACGACGTTGTTGAACGCGCCCTCCATCTGGAACGCGGACGCGAGGGCGCGCCGCTCCATCCACAGCACGGCGAAGCGCGATTCGTCCGGCAGCAGCTCGCCCGGGCGGATCGGGTAGATGTACTCCGGCGACAGCACGAGGCCGACGATCCGCAGCTCGCGGCGGCGTCCGTTGATCACCGCACCGATCGAGTCGCCCGGCCCGAGATGGTGGGCCCGGGCAAACGACTCGATCGCGAGCACCTCATCCGGTCGGCCGGGCTCCAGGTATCGGCCCGATCGGAGAAAGACGTCGCACACCGCAGGGCGACGATCGGCCGGGATCGACGTGATGCGTGCCGTGGCGGGTTCCGTCATCCCTGGCACGTCGAGCGTGACGTCCACGACCACGCGCGTTTCCACCTGCGCGACGCCCGGGATCGCCTCGATCTCGGGGACGAGCGACAGCGGTGCCCGCGACAGCGAGACGAAGACGTCGGCAAACCGGTAGCGGTCGTAGTAGGTGCGGAGCGAGAGGTCGAGCGAGTCGAAAGTCGAGTACATCGACACGAAGATGGCGATGCCCGCCGAGATGACGAGCGCGATGGCCAGCGCCTGCCCACGCGACCCCCACACGTCGCGGAGCAGCTTCCGGTCGAGGGCGGTCAGCCCCCTCCGAACCGCCGGCGGACGCTCTCCTGCCCGCCTCACCAGTGGATCTCCCTCGCGCCGGCGCGCCTCTCGTTCGCGTGGTCGTCCACGATCCGGCCGTCGGCCAGCGTCACGACCCGGTGCGCCATCGCTGCAATGGCCGCGTTGTGCGTAATGACCGCGACGGTCGTCCCGAGTTCGTCGTTCACGCGCGCCAGCGCCTCGAGGACGACGACGCCGGTCGAAATGTCCAGCGCCCCGGTGGGCTCATCGCACAGGAGGACATCGGGCCGCTTCGCAATGGCGCGGGCGATCGCGACGCGCTGCTGCTCGCCGCCCGAGAGCTGCGAGGGGAAGTGGTCGAGACGCTCCCGCAGTCCCATCAGCGCGAGCGCGTCGTCCGAGGGCAGCGGGTCGTCGGAGATCTCCGTCACGAGGTCCACGTTCTCCCGCGCGGTGAGGCTGGGGATGAGGTTGTAGAACTGGAACACGAACCCCACCCGGTGCCGGCGAAACGCCGTCATCGCCCGCTCGTCGGCCATCGTCAGCGCCTGGCCGCGGTAGCGGACCTCGCCGCTCGTCGGCAGGTCGAGGCCGCCGAGGATGTTCAGCAGCGTGGACTTGCCGCTGCCCGAGTGGCCGAGGATGACGACGAAGCGTCCCTCGTCCACGTCGAGGTCCACGCCCCGCAGCGCGTGCACTTCGACCTCGCCCATCCGGTAGACCTTCGTGAGGCCCCGGACCTCGAAGACCGGCGTCATGGCCGTATCTCCGGCCTGGTGCCGGACGGTGCCACGATCCGGCGCCAGAGGTCCACGGTGCGCTCGCTGGCGGCCTCGCGCTCGCGCTGGGCGAGCACCTCCCAGTTGGCGAGCAGCCAGCGGTCGGCCGCCTGGTCGGCCGTCGTCACGACGTCGAGCAGGAGGTCGAGCGAGAGGTCGGTGCGCACGATGCCGAGGGCCTGACCGCGCGCGAGGAGCGTGCGCGCCCAGGTATGGCCGCGTGCGATCTGTTCGGCGATCGCAGGGTCGATCCCCGTGCCCCGCTCGGGCTGGAGCAGGAGCCTGGCCACGCCGGCCAGCCACGGCTTCTCGCCGAACTGGGCGTGACTGCGCTGCAGCAGCCGGCGGACGGCCGGCCAGAACGTCTGCTCGTCGAGCGCGGCGACATTTACGTCGCCGAGGGCGACGGTGGTCTCCCAGATCATCTCGATGACGGCGGCGAACAGGTCGGCCTTCGAGTCGAAGTAGTAGTAGAAGACCCCCTTGTTCAGGCCGAGGGCTGTGATGATGTGGTTGAGCGAGGCGTGGGAGTAGCCGTGCGCGGCAAACTCCTCGGCGGCGCGCTCGAGGATTTCGAGCTGGCGGTCGGACGGGAGCTTCGAGAAGCGTGGACGGGGCATGGGTGATGCCTCAGGACATTAGACCGGCCGGTCTAACCAGATGGTAACCCAGCATCCGGGACCGGTGTCAAGAACGTTCGCCGGACTGCCCGGCCGCCTGTCTGCCTGTCCGCCTCCCCTCGTCCCGCCCCGGAACGGGTCGACCGGGCTCGCTCGGGACTTCGCAGGGCAAGCTGGTATGATTTCCCTATGGGACATCTCGAGCACAAGGCGCAGTCGCCCGCCGTGGCGAACTGCTACATCCTGACGATCAGCGATACGCGGACGGAGGCGACCGACGCCAGCGGACGCGCGATCTTCGACCTGTTGTGGGCGGGCGGCCACCAGGTGGCGGGGCGGAAGATCGTACACGACGAGCCGGACCAGGTGCGCGCGGCGATCGAGGACCAACTCGCC
Source organism: Vicinamibacterales bacterium (assembly GCA_036504215.1). Taxonomy (NCBI): domain Bacteria; kingdom Pseudomonadati; phylum Acidobacteriota; class Vicinamibacteria; order Vicinamibacterales; species Vicinamibacterales bacterium. The sequence goes on from DASXVO010000052.1 coordinate 13,321, forward strand.
AACCCGGGCGTGCAGGCGGTCATCACGACGGGCGGAACCGGCATCACCTCGCGCGACACGACCTTCGAGGCCATCGACGCGCTGCTCGAGAAGCGACTCGACGGCTTCGGCGAGTTGTTCCGGATGCTGAGCTTCCAGGAGATCGGATCGGCCGCCATGCTCAGCCGTGCGTGCGCGGGGCTGGCCAGGAAGAAGGTGATCATCTCGCTGCCCGGCTCCGAGAATGCCGTGCGACTGGCCATGACCAAGCTCGTCCTGCCGGAACTGGGCCACTTGGTGAGAGAAGCGTCGCGGTGATGTCGAAGACTTCCATGCGACCGATTCGCGAGACGATTCCGCTCGAGGAGGCGCGCGCGCTGATGCGCCAGGCGGCCAGGCCGATCACGCGGACCGAGCGCGTCCCGCTCGACGAAGCAGCAGGCCGGGTCGTCGCCCGCGAGATCGTGGCCGGCCAGGACGTGCCGCCGTTCGCCCGAGCGGCGATGGACGGGTTCGCGGTTCTCGCCGAGGACACCTTCGGCGCGGGGCAGTTCGACGCGAAGGTGCTGCGCGCGGTCGAGAAGGTCTATACGGGCCAGATGCCGACGCGTGCCGTCTCGCCCGGCACGTGCATCGAGATCGCCACCGGCGCGCCGATGCCGGAGGGCGCGAACGCCGTCGTGATGGTCGAGGAGACCGAGAAGGACGAGTCGGGGCAGGTGCGCATCTTCAGCCCGGTCTACCCTGGGCAGAACGTCGGGCGCCAGGGCGCCGACATCCGCGCGGGGCAGACCATCCTCGCGCCCGGTGAGTACCTCACGTCGAGCCGCGTCGGCGCCATCGCCGCACTGGGCTTCGATTCGGTGGAGGTCTTCGCGCGGCCGCGCGTCGCGATCCTGTCGACGGGCAACGAGATCGTCCAACCGGGACGCCCGCTCGCGCCGGGCCAGATCTACGACATCAACCGTTTCACGCTCGGCGCCATCATCATCGAGCATGGCGCGGTGCCGGTGCCCCATCCGACCTCGGCCGACACGCTGGACGATCTCGACCACGCGCTCGACGCGTGTCTCTCCGAAGACCTCATCATCTTCTCCGGCGGCAGCTCGGTCGGCGAGCGCGACCTCATCCTCGATGCCATCGCGGCGCGGGGCGAGATCGTGTTCCACGGCATCGCGGTGAAACCCGGCAAGCCGACACTGTTCGGCCTCATCGACGGCACGCCGGTCCTCGGCATGCCCGGCTACCCGACGTCCTGCCTGTCGAACGGCTACATGCTGCTGGTTCCGGTGCTTCGCCGCCTGGCGCGCCTGCCCGATCAGGCCCCGCGCTCGCTGCGCCTGCCGCTCGGCCAGCGCGTCGTCTCGACGACGGGCCGCCACCAGTTCTATACCGTGCGCATCGTGGACGGCCAGGCGATGCCCGCGTTCAAGGCATCGGGCGACATCACCAGCATGTCGCAGGCCGACGGCTACATCGAGATTCCCGCGCAGACGGATATCGTAGAAAAGGGCGAGATGGTGGACGTCGTGCTCTTCTGAACCGGAAACCGACACGCATCTTCGACCATGCCCCGTCATCCCACTCTCGTGCCCGGCACGCCCGCACCGCCGTTCTCGCTCCCGTCGCAGCACGGGACGATGAAGACGCTGGCCGACTACTGCATGCTCGGCTCGGTGCTGCTGGCGTTCCACCGGGGCACCTGGTGACCGAACTGTCGCCGCCAGTTCGGTGAACTGGCACACCACTCCCTGGAATACCTGTCGCTCGGCGTGCAGGTTGCTGCCGTCGTTGCGCAGCGATCCGCCAAGGTGAAGCGGTACATCGAGGACCACGGCCTGCCGTTCGACATCCTGGTGGACGACTCGCGCGACACGGTGAAGGCGTACGGCGTGTGGCACCCGGTGGGATTCGATGCGTGGAACATCGCCCGACCGGCCCTCTTCCTGATCGACCGCGAGGGGGTCATCCGTTTCAGTTTCGTGGCGTCGTGGCAGACCGAATTCCCGACGCATGAGGAGATCGTGGAACAGATCGCGCTGTTGCTCTTGTAGCGCGCGGCGAAACCGAAGCCGCAGAATGAGAATCCGGATGGTCTCGGCGTCCTCTGCGGCCTCGGTGTCTGGTTGTAACCCGCCTTTCCGCCTTCCCGTCTTTCCGTCCTTTACTTGAGGCGGCTGGCCACGATGTCCCAGTTGAGCACGTTCCACCAGGCGGCGACATAGTCTGCCCGGCGGTTCTGATACTTCAGGTAGTACGCGTGCTCCCACACGTCGAGGCCGAAGACCGGCCACTTCCCGTCCATCAGCGGGTTGTCCTGGTTCGCCGTGCTGTCGATCGAGAGCGTCCCGTCGGCCGCCTGGACCAGCCACGCCCAGCCGCTGCCAAAACGGCCCATCGCCGCCTTCGCAAACTGTTCCTTGAACGTGTCGAGGCTCCCGAACGCGCTGTTGATCCCGCCGAGGAGCGGGCCGCCCAGGCGACCGCCGCCCGGCTTCATGATTTCCCAGAACATCGTGTGATTGACGTGGCCGCCGCCATTGTTGCGAACGGCGGTGCGGATGGCCTCAGGGACCGCGTTGAGGTGGCGCAGCAGGTCTTCGGCCGACTTCTGCTGCAGCTCGGGGTGTTTCTCCAGCGCGGCGTTCAGGTTGGTGACATACGCACCGTGATGCTTGTCGTGATGGATCCGCATCGTCTGTTCGTCGATGTGCGGTTCGAGCGCGGTATACGCGTACGGGAGTGGGGGCAATTCATGCGCCACGGGGGTTTCCTCCTTGGAGTGGCTGCGGTTGTGCTGTTGTGGATGGATCGATGGTACCAAGTGGAGAACGGAAGAGCAAGACATCGTCTCACCCGAGCTTCGAGTCCGGGGCCGCGTGTTATACTGGCGCCGCAACTGACGGTTCGCCGGCGTCCAAGCGAAGTGGGTGCAAGTCCCACACGGTCACGCCACTGTAAGCGGGGAGCGAACGCCGCAGAGGATCTCCCGTGAGATCCCGTCACTGTGCCGCTCACGGCATGGGAAGACGGCAGCGTTCGGCGCGGATCCGCGAGTCAGGAAACCTGGCCGCCCGGCACGTCCCAACAATCTCCTCGGCAGGGTTGCACTGTGTTGTGCCCCTGCAAGTCCGGCCCGATCACCATTCGGGCGTCAGGACGATGGAGATCGGCGCGAAAGACGCCGAAGGACAGCATCATGCTGAAGGCTCGTGTCTCGATCCGCTCTATCCGCCTGTCTCTTCTCACATTCACCCTCGTCGTCATTACCGTCATTTCAGGTTCCGCGGTAGCGGCCCTCGCTGCATCGCCCACGCCGGAGCCCCGGGTCCAGAGCCCGGCGGCCAGCACCCAGCATCCAGCGCCCGGGGCGCGAAACCCGGAGCCCGCGATGTCGGCCCCGGGAGGCGTGCAAGGTGTCGTCACGGATCCGGACGGCAGCCGCGTGCGCGGCGCCCGCGTCATCCTCGTCGGCCATGCGGCGGTCGCCAGCGCGGTGCTGTCGGACGCGGTCGGCCGGTTCCGGATCGAGCGCGTGCCAGCCGGACAGTACGAGCTTCGCGTGTCGGCGGATGGCTTCCGCGCGGATCCGGTGGCCGTCGCGGTGGATGCCGGACGCGACGCGGACGTGCCGGTGCGATTGCACGTGAGCGCCGTGTCGGAGTCGGTCGTGGTCTCGGCGGCGCAGGTCGAACTGCCGCTCGCGCGCGCGGCCGATTCGGTGTCGATCGTGTCCGCCCGCGAGTTGCGTGCGCTGCAGGCCGAAACCGTCGCCGACGCGATGCGCGCGGTTCCGGGCCTCTCCATCTCGCGCAACGGCGGCCGCGGAGGCGTGACGTCGGTGTTCCCACGCGGCGGCGAATCGGACTTCACGCTCGTGCTCGTGGACGGCATCAAGGCCAACGCGTTCGGCGGCGGCTACGACTTCTCCGCGCTGTCCGCCGCTGACGTGGAGCGGATCGAGGTCGTGCGCGGGCCGGAGAGCGCGCTGTTCGGTGCGGATGCGATGGGCGCGGTGGTGCAGGTCATCACGCGCCGAGGCGGGTCGCCGCGCGTCGAGGGCTCGATCGAATCGGGCTCTCTCAGGACGACGCGGCTGACTGCCGGCAGCTGGGGATCGCGCGGCGCCTGGAACTGGGGCGGGTCCGCCGAGCGGCTGTCGAGCGACGGCTTCACCGGGATCGCCCCGGCTACGGGCGAGACGGTGTCGAACGACGACTTCCTCATGAAGCACGCGTCGCTCAGTGGCGGCTGGCATGCGCCGGGCGGCTCCGACGTGCGCGGCACCTTCACCGTCACGTCGGGCGACCGCGGATTCCCGGGGCCCTTCGGATCGAATCCGATCGACGCCTACACCAGCGTGGACCGGATGTCGCGCGGCGCCACGACGACCTGGCAGTACGGCGCCAGGTGGCTGCAGCCGATCTCGAGTGGCTCGCGTCACATCCGGCAGACGTCGAGCCTCAACTACCTCGACCTGCACAGCGATTTCGCCAGCAGCTACGGCCTGTCGGCCTCGACGACGAGCCGGCTGGGTGTGCGGACGCAGACCGACGTGGACCTTTCGGGCGCGCTCGGGCTCTCGGCCGGCGTCGAGCTGCAGCGCGAGCAGGCGACGAGCACGTTCATCACCGCCGGCAGCACGGGGCCGGTTCCGATTCGTCGACGCGTGATCGGCGGTTTTGCCGAAGCGCGAATTCAACCGTCGTCGCGGCTCACGCTGACCGCCGGCGTGCGGGCTGAACAGGTGCAACGCGATCGGCTGGGCAGCAATCCCGATCCGTACGCACCGCGACCTGCCTTCGACACCGATACCCGCGTGTCGGTGAATCCGCGCATGTCGGCGGCGCTGTTCCTGCCGGGCCTGGCCGGGCCGCGGGGATGGCTGCGCCTGCACGCAGCGGCCGGTACCGGCATGCGTGCGCCCGACGCGCTCGAGATTGCGTTCACCGACAATCCGGGGCTGAAGCCGGAGCGCAGCCGCAGCGTCGAAGGCGGTGCGGACCATGCCTTCCTCGGCGAGACGCTCGTCGTCGGCGCCACGGTGTTCTTCAACCGGTACGACGATCTGATTGTGGCGATCGGACCGGCGCTGAAGGACGCCAGCCGGTACCGTACCGACAACATCTCCAATGCGCAGTCGCGCGGGGCGGAACTGTCGGCGGCGATGCGGGCGCGGTGGGGTCTGGCGGCAAGGGCCAGCTACACGTTCCTCGACACGGAGATCCTCGCGGTCGATCGCCTCGGCACGGCGCCTCCGCCCTTCAAGGCTGGCGACCCGCTGTTGCGGCGACCCAGGCACCTGGCGTCGTTCGACCTCACTATGACGCGCGGGAAGGCGACGGCGTTCGCCCGCGTGGGCGGCCGCGGCCGCACGCTCGACGTCGAGCCCTCGTACGGCACATACGGCGGCCTGTTCGACAATCCTGGCTACACCGTGGTGGACGCGGGTCTGACCTGGCGCGTCGGGCAGGTCGTCGAACTGTTCGGCCGCGTCGGGAACCTGCTCGATCGCCGCTACGAGGAGACGTTTGGCTTCCCGGCGCTCGGGCGCAACGCGACAATCGGGGTGAGGGTTGCTGCAGGCCGATAACGTCTCCATCGTCTACGGCGCAGGTCGCGGGGGAAAAAGCCCCTCACGGAGGATCGACACAGAGCACGCAGAGACCGCAGAGACAAAGACCGGCAGCGGTGGAGACCTGCGGACCACGACCGCCGTCCCTGCGAACTCCGCATGCTCTGTGTTGAATCACGAGCGACTTGCCGGGCTGCATGAGGTGTCGGTGCAAATCGCACGCGGCGCGCTCGTGGGGATTCTCGGTCCCAACGGTTCGGGAAAGACCACGCTGCTGCGGGTGCTCGGTGGCATGCTGCGGCCGTCGGCCGGCCGGGTCACCCTCGACGGGCGCGACATCTCGACCGTCTCGCGGCGTGCCCTTGCGCGACAGATGGCTGTCGTTCCGCAGGAGACGCGGCTGTCGTTCGACTACACCGTGATCGAAATCGTCCTGATGGGGCGGTTTCCTCATCTCGGTGCGTTCGAGCTCGAGAGCGACGTCGATCTGGCGATCGCGCGACAGGCGCTGGCCGATACCGGCACGCGCGCCCTCGAGGATCGGATGTTCGGCACGCTGAGCGGCGGCGAGAAGCAGCGCGTCGTGATTGCCGGCGCGCTGGCGCAAGCCGCCGGCCTGTTGCTGCTCGACGAACCCACCGCCGCGCTCGACCCCGGCTTCCAGATCGAGATTGCCACGCTCCTCCGCCGCCTGAACACCGAACGCGGCGCGACGATGGTGGTGGCGACGCACGATCTGAACCTGGCTGCCGGATTGTGCAAGGAACTGGTGCTGCTGCGCGAGGGCCGCGTGCTGGCCGCCGGCCCGACCGGGCAGGTGCTGACGCGCGACAGCATTCGCGCGCTGTACGACGTCGAGGCCGACGTGCAGTACCATGCCGGTGCCGGCCATCTGACTGTCGTGCCCATCGGGCGCAGCCGCGGACACGAACACCCGCGGTCACGGTGATGCCCGCCAATCGAGACCTTGTGACGCTTCGCCGACGAGTCATACTCACCGTGTTGGTGTTCGGCGTGATCGCGGCGGCAGCCTGCCTGCTGGCGCCGCTTGTCGGCTCGACGCCTGTGTCGCTGCGCCGCGTCTTCGACCGCGGCCTGCCGTTCCACGACAACGCCGACGCGCAGATATTCTTCATCGCGCGGCTGCCGAGGACGCTGGCTGCGGCGCTCGTGGGCGCCGCGCTGGCTGCTGCCGGCGTCGTGTTCCAGGCGCTGCTTCGGAACCCACTCGCCACGCCGTTCACGCTCGGCGTGTCCGCCGGCGCGGCCCTGGGCGCGATGCTCGCCATCACCTTCCCGGTGGCGCTCGCGTTCGCGGGCGTCACGACGGTTCCCATCGCGAGCTTCGCGGGCGCGATTGGCGCGGTCGCCGTCGTCTACTTCCTCGCGACGGCGCGGCGGCAGGGCCTCTCGACGAGCGTGCTGCTGCTGGCGGGCATCACGCTGAATTCGTTCTTCTCGTCGCTCATTCTCTTCGTCCAGTACCTCGCCGATTTCACGCAGACATTCCGTACCGTCAGGTGGCTCCTGGGAGATCTCGACGTCGCCGGCTACGGGCCGATCGTGGCGGCGTTGCCCTTCATGGTCATCGCGTTCGGGGCGTTTGCGTGGCTGCCGCGATCGTTGAACCTGCTGACGCTCGGCGCCGACGCCGCGTCGGCCCGCGGCGTGGACGTCCTCCGCACGCAGCGCCTCGCCTTCTTCAGCGCATCGCTCGCGACGGGCGCGGCCGTCTCGCTCGGCGGGCCCGTGGGCTTCATCGGCATCATCGTGCCGCACCTGGTCAGGTTGCTCGTCGGGTCCGACCATCGCATCGTGCTGCCGGCATCGGCGCTGTTCGGCGCCGCATTCCTGGTGTCGTGCGATGTGGCGGCCCGCACGCTGCTGGCTCCGATGGAGTTGCCGGTCGGGGTGCTCACCGCGATGATTGGCGGCCCGTTCTTTCTCTGGCTGCTCATTCGAAAGGCCTAGCGGAACATGTCCCCCTCGACGCACTCCGGCGCCGCATCGTCGCGCACAGTATCGCCACGCGGTCGCCCACTGGCGGGTCTTCTCTGCTGCGTCCTCGCGTTCGCGCTCGGGCAGGCGGCCTGCTCGCGCGAATCGCCGAGCCACCTCCGGCCACCACACTCCGAGACCGGGCACACGCCCCAGCGCATCGTGTCCATCGTGCCCGCCGTCACCGAGATGCTCTTCGCCATCGGCGCCGGTCCGCGCGTCATCGCGGTCGGCAGCTTCGACAAGTGGCCGCCTGAAGTGGGGAAGCTCACGAAGGTGGGCGCCCTGCTCGATCCCGATGTCGAGCGGATCATCGGCTTGCGGCCGGACCTGGTCGTGGTCTACGGCACGCAGTCGGATCTGCAGGCCCAGCTCGACCGCGCCGGCATCCGCACGTTTTCCTACGTCCTGGGTGGCCTCGGCAACGTGACCGCGACGATCCGGCGTCTCGGGAACGCCGTGGGTGGCCGCGCCCGCGCCGAAGAGGTGGCGACGGCGATTGAATCGCGTCTCGAGGCCATCAGGAGGGCGGTTGTGGGGAAGGCGCGACCTCGGACGCTCCTCGTGTTCGGCCGGGAGCCGGGCGCCCTGCGAGGCATCGACGCCAGCGGCGGCCCGGGCTTCCTCAGCGACCTGGTCGAACTCGGCGGCGGCGACAACGTCCTGGCGGACCAGAAGCGCGAATCGCTGCGCGCGAGCACCGAGACGATTCTCGCCGCCTCACCCGACCTCATCATCGAGCTGCACTACGGCCAGGGTCTGACACCCGACCAACTCGCCCGCGAACGCCTCGTCTGGAACGAGCTGCCGGCAATCCCCGCCGTTCGCAGCGGCCGCGTGGTGTTGTTGATGGGCGACCAGTTCGTGATCCCCGGCCCGCGCGTCGTGGACGCCGCCGAGGAAATCGCCAGGGCGATCGCGGCCCCGAGCGCTACTTCTTCTTCCGGCCGAGGACGTTGAATCCGCCGTAGGTGCGGAAACCGTAGGGAGTCACGGCGTTGATGATTTCCTGGTGCGTGGGGCTGCCATAGGGGACGTCGCCCTTGGTCCGGAGGTCGAAGTTCTTAAAGAAATCGACCGACGGTTCCTTGCCCATGACGTCAACGTGGAAGTCGTATCGAAGCGCCCCCTTGGGCGCTGTCGCCGGAGACTCCCGGAGCTGCTTGCGGATTCGGCTGAGGGAGACGCCCAGATCGGCGGCGGGTGGTTCGGAGGCCGGCGGCGCCATCGACGGCTGCTGCGCGCGCGCATCGGTCGCGGGAGGCGGCTCGTGCGCGGCGACCGGTGTCGCGAGCAACAGCGCGCCGATGAGTGGCATCGCAGCGAACGCTCGCATGGTCATCGCCCCATTACGACGCCAGCCCCGGGGGTTTGGCCTTGCCGGCCCCACTCGCGCATCAGAGAACCAGCGCTACGGCTGCGCGTCCTTCCACTCATCGTACCATGCCATCTGAATCGCTTCCAGGCGGCCTTCGGTCGAGCCGGTCTCGTCTTCGTTGAACCCGGGGAGCTGTGTCACCCATTCGCGCAGCTCGGTGAACCGCACGGACAAAGGGTCCACGGTGGGGTGCAGCTCGGTCAACGCGATCCCGATTTCTTCTGCGTCGGTCCAGGTCATGAGTCCTCGCCGCGCGGCCCCGGGCCGGGCGGCCGCCTGAGAACAGAAAGAGCAGCTTCCTGTTCAGCGCCTGGCCGCACCGAGGCGGATTCCCCCGCCCTCCTCCACGTAGTTCCTCGTGTAGGCCGGGATCTCGCACGTCACGTCACCCTTCACCACGGCCTGACACGCCAGCCTGGATGCCGGTGTCAGATCCCACGCCGTGTCGAGGCGATCCGCCTCGTTGTCGTCCATCTCGCTGAGGTGCTCCATCCCGGACCGGATGATGACGTGACACGTCGTGCACGCGCAGTTGCCGCCGCAGACGTGCTCGAGGGGCACGCCGACGTTCAGCGCGACATCGAGCAGCGACGCCGGCACTCCGTGGCGCTGGTAGGACAGCGTCGCCAGATCGATGGCGAAGGTCTTCGGCTCACCGTCCAGGATGAAGGTGACGTTCACGCTGTTCCCGCCTCCCCGCCTACCGGCTCAGATCCCGTCCACGCTCTTCCCCGCCAGCGCAGCCTTGACGCTTCGGTTCATCATCACCTCGGCCAGGTGACGCGTGACGTCGTTGAGCACCTTGGTCTTCTGCTCGATCGCGGCGCGGTCGTTCGATTCCATCGTTCTGCGGAGATCGGCCAGCGCCGACTCGATCGCGGCCTGTTCGCCGGGCGCGAGGTCGGTGGCCGCGACGGCGGCCAGATCGGGATTCCGCAGCGACTTCTCCGTGGCGCGCATCACGGTCTCGGCCTCGTTACGGGTCTCGATCAGGAATCTGGCCTCGACGTCCGCTTTCGCGTGCTCGAACGACTCGATCAGCATCCGCTCGACTTCCTCGTCGGTCAGACCGTACGACGGCTTCACCTCGATCGTCTGCTCGATGCCCGTGCGCAATTCGCGCGCGCTGACGCTCAGGATGCCGTTGGCGTCAATCTGGAACCGCACCTGGATCCGTGGCAATCCGGCGGGCATCGGCGGGATGCCGCGGAGCTTGAAACGCGCCAGCGACCGGTTGTCGCTCACCAGTTCGCGCTCCCCCTGGAGGACATGGATGTCCACGGCCGTCTGGTTGTCCACGAAGGTCGTGAACATCTCGGTGCCGCTCGCCGGAATCGTGGAGTTGCGCAGGATGATCTTCGACACCGCCCCACCCATCGTCTCGATGCCGAGTGAGAGCGGCGTGACGTCGAGCAGCAGCATGTCGCGGCTGCCGCTGATCATGATGTGGGCCTGCACGGCCGCGCCGAGCGCGACGACCTCGTCCGGATTCAACTCGGCGTGCGGCAATCGTCCGAACAGGCTCTGCACAGCGCGACGCACGAGCGGAATGCGCGTGGATCCGCCCACGAGCACGGCTTCGTCAACTTGCGACGGCTCGAGCCCCGCATCGGCCAGCGCGAGCCGACACGGCTCGACGGTGCGGTCGATGACCGGCCCGATGATCGTCTCGAACTCCGCGCGCGTGATGCGGCGCCTGAAGACCTCCTCGCGGGCGCCACCCGGGGCCTGCACGCGAATCTCGGTCTCGTCGCGCTCCGAGAGGTCCCACTTCGCCTGGATGACCGCCTGTCGGATCGCCTGCAGGAGCGCGGGAGGAAGATCACGCACGGGCGAGGACGCCTGTGCCACGCCCGGACCATGGGCATCCCCCCCGTTCATGTCGGCCACCACGAGGCTCACCAGCAGGTTGTCGATGTCGTCGCCGCCCAGGTGTGTGTCGCCGTTGGTGGAGAGCACCTGGAACACACCGTCCTCGACGCGCAGGATCGAGATGTCGAATGTCCCGCCGCCGAAGTCGTAGACGGCAATCGTGCCCCTCTTGTGCCGATCCAGGCCGTACGCGAGCGATGCCGCCGTCGGCTCGTTGATGATCCGCAGCACCTCGAGGCCGGCGATTCGGCCGGCGTCGCGCGTGGCCGTCCGCTGCGCGTCGTTGAAATAGGCCGGGACGGTGATGACGGCGCGATCCACTTCGAAATCGAATTCTCCCTGCGCCTGGAAGTACTCTTCGGCCCGCCGTTTCAGCTCGCGGAGGATGAACGCCGAGATCTCCGGCGGCGTGAACAGCCGATCGCCAAGGCCCAGGCGCAACACGCCGCCCGTTTCACCCTGGAACCGGAACGGGAACAGCTTCGCCTCGTCCCGCACATCGTCGCTGCCCCGGCCCATGAACCGCTTGACCGAGTAGACCGTGCGGAGCGGGTCGGTCAGGAGACGACGCTGCGCCTCGCGCCCGACGAAGACGGTCCCGCCGCCATCGACGGAGACGATGGAGGGGAGCAGGCCGTCGCCCGATTCGTCGCGGATGACGATGGGCCCGCCGCGCTCGACGCAGGCGACGAGGCTGTTGGTGGTGCCGAGATCGATGCCAACGACTCTGGACATAGACGCATGTCGGACGGGCGAGACACCCGTCCCGCTCGGTCAATGGTGACCTACAGGTCGGTCACGGTGGCGAGCAGGTTTGCCACGTAGCTGCGCTCCTGCAAGAGCCGGCGAAGCTCCTCGAGTGTCTCGCGCCTGGTCTCGGGTGTCGCCTGCCCGTCGACCAGACGGTCCCAGCGCTCGAACAACTCCTGCAGTCGCGCCTCCTGGCGCGCGGCGCGCTCGTCGATCGGACGCCGGGCGACCTCGACGCGTGCCTGCAACTGCTCGCGCGGCGTGCCTGCCGCCCGCGCAGCCCGAATCTCGTCGAGTTCCTCGTTCAACGCGAAGACGTCTTCCAGCACGCCGGCTGGAAGTTCCTTCGCGTCCTGGTGGCGTCCCATCGCGGGCATCCCTTCGATCTTGAGGAGATACTCCGCGCGATCGAGCGGCTGCTTCAGCACCCGGTACGCGTCGTTCAGGTACGACGAGCGTTCCAGGCTCGCGAGGCGTTCGGGGGTCGACGCCGTGTAGAAGTAGTCCGGATGGAACTGCCGGCTGAGACGACGGAGTCGCTGATCGAGATCGGCCTGGTCGATCGTCAGCCTGCGCGGCAGGCCGAAGAAACTGAAGTAGTCGCCGTGGCGCGCGAGCGTCATGATGCGGTCGCACTGGGGGCAGAAGTGTGCCTCGGCGGGCGCACCCGCGCCGCAGTGGCGGCACGACTGGAGCGTGAGGGTCCGGTCGTGGGGCACGTTACACCGTGAACGACGTGCCGCACCCGCAGGTGCCCTTCGCGTTCGGGTTCTGGAAGACGAACCCCTTGCTCATCAGGCTCGTGTCGTAGTCGAGCACCGTGTTGTCGAGATAGAGGAGGCTCTTGGTGTCGACGAAGATCCTGGTGTCGTCCGGCCCCTCGATCACCTGGTCGCCCGTGCGCGCCTGCGTCTCCCACGCGAACGTGTAGCTGAGGCCGGAGCAGCCTCCGCCCTTCACGCCCACGCGCAGACCGCCTTCGGTCAGCCCCTGCTTGGCCATGAGCATCCGAATCCGCTTTGCCGCCGTGTCGGTCACCTGGATTGCCATAACAGAATTCCCGCGGGTCCGAGGGACCCGCGCTACAGTGCCTTCTTCCCGTTGTCCTCTGCCTGCTTCCGCTTGTAGTCGGCAATCGCCGCCTTGATCGCATCCTCGGCGAGCACCGAGCAGTGGATCTTGACCGGCGGCAGGCTCAACTCCTGCACGATGTCGACGTTCTTGATCTCGAGCGCCTGGTCCAGCGTCTTCCCTTTCAACCACTCGGTGGCCAGGCTCGAGCTCGCAATCGCCGACCCGCACCCGAACGTCTTGAACTTCGCATCGTCGATGACGCCGGTCTCGGGGTTCACCCTGACCTGCAGCTTCATCACGTCGCCGCACTCCGGCGCGCCGACGAGCCCGGTTCCAACCGTGGCATCGTCTTTCGACAGCGACCCGACGTTGCGCGGGTTGTTGTAGTGGTCGATGACTTTTTCCGAGTACGACATACGTCCCCCTCGTGGGCTCTGGGCTCCAGGCTCTCGGCTACGGTCGAGCGCTGGTATTCTCCTTCGCCAACTCGTAGAGCGGCGACATCTCGCGCAGCCGTTTCACCACCGCTGCCACCTTGTCCGCCACGTAGTCCACCTCTTCCTCGGTGTTGAACCGTCCGAGGCCGAACCGAATCGACGAATGCGCCATCTCGTCGCCGATGCCCATCGCCTTCAGGACGTAGGACGGTTCGAGCGTCGCCGACGTGCACGCCGACCCGGACGAGACGGCGACGTCGTTGGTGCCCATCAGCAGCGACTCGCCCTCGACGTAGGCAAAGCTCATGTTGAGGTTGCCCGGCAGGCGGTGCTCCATCGAGCCGTTGACGACAATCTCGTCGAGTTCGCGCCTCAGGCCGTCGTACAGCCGGTTGCGCAGCGCAGTCAACCGCGGGCCTTCGGTCGGCAGTTCCTCGCGGCAGATCGCCGCCGCCTTCCCGAACCCGACAATGCCGGGAACGTTGAGCGTGCCCGACCGCATGCCCCGCTCGTGGCCGCCACCGTCGATGATTGGCGTCAGCAGCACGCGCGGGTTGCGGCGCCGCACGTAGAGCGCGCCCACGCCCTTCGGCCCGTACATCTTGTGCGCCGAGAGCGACACCAGGTCGGCCTGCACGGCGTTGACGTCGAACGGCACCTTGCCGGCCGCCTGCACCGCGTCGGTGTGGAACAGGATGCCCCGCTCGCGCGCGATGCGCCCGATCTCGGCGATCGGCTGCAGCACGCCCACCTCGTTGTTCGCGGCCATCACGCTGATGAGGATCGTACGGCTGGTGATCGCGGCGACGAGTTGATCCAGATCAACGAGGCCGTCTTTCTTCACCGGCAGGTACGTCACCGCGCAGCCCTCTTTCTCGAGGTGCTTGCAGGTGTCGATGACGGCCTTGTGCTCGGTCACCACCGTGATCAGGTGGTCGCCCTTCTCGCGGTACATGTGGGCCGCACCCTTGATCGCGAGGTTGTCGGACTCCGTCGCGCCGCTCGTGAAGACGATTTCCTTCGCGGTCCCGCCAATCAACTCGGCGATCTGCTTGCGACCCACTTCCACGGCTTCCTCGGCCTGCCAGCCAAAGGAGTGATTCCGGCTGGCCGCGTTGCCGAAGCGCTCGGTGAAGTACGGCAGCATCGCCTCCAGCACCCGGGGATCGACGGGTGTGGTCGCGTGGTTGTCCATGTAGATCGGGAACTTGAGCATAGACCTCTACCCGGCGTGGGGAATGACTTCCGTTCGGGAGGCGGGCGCCGTCGCGGAATCCAGAGGGCTTTCGGCGGCCATCTCCGAAACGGTGCACGTCGCCAGGGCCGTCACGATCCGCTCCCGTATCTTCCAGAGCGGGTCGCGCACGTTGCAGGTGGCGAACTGCCCGCACCGTTCGTTGTGGGCCGAGCAGGCGGTGACGGTCAGCGGACCGTCGATCGCCTGAATGACGTCGGCGACCGAAATGGTCGCTGACCCACGCGTGAGCTGGTAACCGCCGCGCGTACCCTGCTGCGACGAGAGCAGGCCGCGGCGCGCCAGACGCTGGAGCACTTTCGCCATCAACTCGACCGGAATCGAGTACAACTCCGCAATCTCGCGGGCGCTGGAGGAGCCAAGCCCCTCGCGCAGTGCAAGATGCTTCATGGCGATGAGCGCGTAGTCTGCCTTCTTCGACAACCTGAGCATAGGCTCTGCCTTAAATACGACCTCTCAAGTCGTATTTTAGCGGCCTCGGGCGGGAAAAATCAATACCGCACCATCGTCGGTTCCACCCGGTCGGCCCAGGCGGAGATGCCGCCCTCGAGGTTGCGGGCCCTGAAGCCGGCGCCGCGCAGGAGCTCGACGGCGCGCACGCTCCGGATGCCGTAGTGGCAATAGACAACGAAGTCGCGGGTGTTGTCGAGGTGCCCGAGTTGGTCGGGCAGGGTGCCGAGCGGCACCAGCACGGCACCGGGGAGGCGGTTGATCTGGAACTCCATTGGCTCGCGCACGTCGAGCAATACCGGCGGAACCTGGTCGTCGAGCGCCCGCCTCAATTCCTCGGGCGTGATGTCGAACCCCTTCTCGACGACCTGCCCGGTCGAGTGCGCGACACCGCAGAACTGCTCGTAGTCCTGGAGCTCGCGGATCGACGGCGCGGTGCCGCAGATCGGGCATTCGGGGTCGCGCTGCAGGCGCACCTCACGGAACCGCATCCGCAGTGCATCGAGAATGAGCAACCGCCCAACCAGCGTCTCACCGGCACCGAGGACGAGCTTCAGCGCTTCGGTCGCCTGGATGGTGCCGATGATGCCCGGCAGGACGCCGAGCACACCGCCCTCGGCGCACGTCGGCACGAGTCCGGGCGGCGGCGGCTCGGGATAGAGGCAGCGGTAGCACGGGCCGTCCTCGGTGGCAAACACCGACGCCTGTCCCTCGAACCGGAAAATCGCGCCGTACACATACGGCTTGTGCGTGAGGACACAGGCGTCGTTCACGAGATACCGCGTCGGGAAGTTGTCCGTGCCGTCCACGACGAGGTCGTAGCCGGCGAACAACCCGAATGCGTTCGCCGACGACAGCGCGACTTCGTGCGTGTCGATGTGAACGTCGGGATTGATCGCCAGGAGGCGCTCGCGCGCCGACTCGACCTTCGGGCGCCCGACGTCGCGCGTCATATGGAGGAGCTGGCGCTGGAGGTTGCTGTAGTCCACGACGTCATAGTCGACGATGCCGAGCGTGCCGACGCCGGCCGCGGCCAGGTACATCGCCACGGGCGAGCCGAGGCCCCCGGCGCCGACACACAGCACGCGCGCCCGCTTCAGCCGGCGCTGCCCCTCGACGCCAACCTCGGGCAACAGGAGATGCCGACTGTAGCGCCGCACCTCGTCGTGGGAGAGTTCGGGTAGCGGCGCGGCGGCAGACGTCGGAGGCATGTCGGACATAACAGGGGGATTGTACCAAAGGCGGAACGGCCTTGTCGTACGGCCTGGTAATACGGTGGCTGGTAGTAGAGTTGCCGTCCGGGACAGAATGGCCCGCCCTTGTCGTCATCAGGAGTGTCCATGTCCTCAGGCGCGTCTCGTCTTCATGTCACTGTCGCGGTCGTCTGTCTCATCGTGCTCTCTGCTTCGCTGGTGCTCGCCGAGTCGAGCGTGTCTGGAGTCGTCAAGGATTCGTCCGGCGCCGTCGTTGCTCGGGCGAGCGTGTCCCTGGTGACCGCCGAGCAGCGAATTGTCGCGGCGGGCTCGACCGATGCCGCCGGGCGATTCACGTTCCCGGACATCCGCCCGGGGCGCTACCTGCTCATCGTGTCGTCGCCGGGCTTCGGCGACGTGCGGCAGGCGGTCGTCGCCGGGGCGGCGGGTCTGCCCGGCCTCGCCATCACCCTGCAACCCCAGCCGGTACGTGAGGATGTCACCGTCACGGCCAGCCGCGGAACGGTGCAGCAGGCCGCTGCCTCGGTTCAGGCCGTCACGGTCATCGACGCGAACGACATCGCCTCGCGCGCACACTCGGTGGTCGCACAGGCCGTCTCCGAGGAGTCGGGCGTGAACCTGCTCCGCACGAGCCCGACGATGGCCGGGATCTACGTGCGGGGGCTGACGGGCAACAAGGTGAGCGTGTACGTCGATGGCGTGCGCTACTCGACATCCGCCGCGCGTGGCGGCGTGAGCACGTTCCTCGACCTGATCGAACCGACCAGTCTCCAGGCGATCGAGATCCTGCGGGGACCGAACAGCGCGCAGTACGGCAGCGACGCGATCGGCGGCAGCGTGCAGTTCCTCTCGAAGGTCCCGACCTTCGCGACCGCTGATGAGCCGCGTGTTCACGGCGCGGTCGCCCTGAACGGCGGCACGGCGGATTGGAGCGGCGGCGCCAACGTCTCGGCAGGCTACAGTCGCGGCCAACTCGGTATCTTCGCAAACCTCGCGGCCCGCCGGATCAACGACATTCGAACCGGGGAGGGGATCGACTCGCATGCGGCCGTGACGCGGTTCCTGGGCATCAGCTCGAATCGCCTCATGGACGCGCATCTCCCGGACACGGCGTTCACGCAGTACGGCGGTCTCGTGCGCCTCAACTGGGCGCCCACGCCGGACCAGCAACTGATGGCCTTCTACAGCCGTGCGCAACAGGACGATGGGAAGCGGTACGACCAACTGCTGGGCGGGGACGGGAACCTCGTGGCCGACCTCCGCAACCTGATGCTCGACCTGTTCTACGTCAAGTACCAGCGAACGGGCCTCGGGTGGTTCGATCAGGCCACAATCACCTACTCGTTCAACTCCCAGCGCGAGGAGCGCGTGAACCAGGGCGGGAACGGCAACCCGCGCGGATCCATCACGCACGAGTTCGAGCGAACCAATGCGCACGGATTCCAGGCGAACGCCACCCGCCGATTGAAGGGGCGCCACGACATCCTGATCGGCGGTGAGTTCTATCCCGAGCGCATTCACGCCCCGTCCTTCTCGTTCAACCCGGTGACGCAGGCATCCGCCACCCGGCGCGGCCGGGTGCCCGACCACGCGGCGTATCGCAGCGACGGGGCATACGTGCAGGACTCGTTCGACGCCATCCCCGGACGGCTGCAGGTCGTTGGAAACCTGCGCTACAGCTACGCGTCGTACGAATCGCTGGCGGCCGACCGCCCGCTAATCGGCGGCAAGCCGCTCTGGCCGAACGACTCGCTGTCGGTCTCGAACCTGACGTTCCGTGCCGGCGTGGTGGCCAAGCCGGGTCGCGAGGGCCTCACGCTCACCGCCAGCGTGAGCCGCGGATTCCGCGCGCCGCACGTGACCGACCTCGGCACCCTCGGGCTGACAGGTTCCGGCTTCCAGGTATCGGCTTCGTCGGTCCAGGGGATGAACGCGACGGTGGGCACCACGGCGGGGTCGACCGCGGTGTCCACTGGGCAACCGGTCGAGCAGCTCGGACCCGAAACGAGCCTGAGCTACGACGGCGGGTTGCACCTGCGAACCGGCCGTTTCTCGACCGATCTCTCGGCGTTCATCAACGACGTCTCGGACAACATCGCCTACCAGGCACTCATCCTGCCGCAAGGCGCCGTCGGGAAATCGCTGGGCGACCAGCCGATCATGTCGCAGAACGCCAACGGTGCGGTCTTCGTTTCAGCCAGTTCGTCGCCGGTGCTGGTGCGGACCAACGTCGGTGACGCGCGGATCTACGGCGTCGAGCACACGCTCGACTGGCGATTGTCGCGCGCGTTGTCCATCGGCACCGTCTTCACCTATCTGCACGCGGCCGACCGGTCGACGGGTTTGCCGCCAAACATCGAAGGCGGGACGCCGGCAGCGGACGCCTACGTCAGGGTGCGGTACATGCAGCCAGGCGGGCGCTGGTTTGTCGAACCCTACCTGCACGCGGCTGCGACGCAGGGCCGGCTGTCGTCGCTCGATCTCGAGGACCGTCGGACTGGCGCGACACGGTCGCGTTCGAACATCAAGAACTTCTTCTACAACGGTGCGACGGCGCGGGGATGGGTGGGCACCGGGCCTGACGGAATCGCCGGAACGGCTGACGATGTCCTCCTCATCACCGGTGAGACGCTCGCGCAGATCCAGGCGCGCGTGCTCGGCGTCGGCGTCGACTCGGCGCCGCTCGTCACGGAGGTGCCGGGTTATGTCACCGTCGGCGTGCGCGCGGCGCTCACGCTCGCGACGCGCCACGAGGTGACGCTCCAGGTCGAGAACATCGGCGACAGGAACTACCGCGGCATCGCCTGGGGTATCGACGCACCAGGGATCAATCTCGTCGTCGGGTGGAGGGCGAGATTCTAGAGGGCGGTTGCGGTTACCGGCCGGTGGTCCGCCTTCCCGGTTTTCTCGGCTCAGGTGCGCTGGGTCACGACGATTGTGAGCAGGTCGGCGGGGGACCGTGCCAGCGCGTCGGCCCCGGCGGCCTCGAGATCGCCGGGCTCGGAGGGTCCCCACAGCGCGCCGATCGTGCGCATGCCGGCCGCGCGACCCGCGGCCATGTCGTGGATGCTGTCGCCGACGTATGCGGTCCGCTCGACGGCCAGGTTCGCCTTCTTCGCCGCGAGGAGCAATGGCTCCGGATCGGGCTTGTGCCGGACCGTGTCGTCGTGGAACACGCCGACGCTGAAGAACTCGTCCATGCGGTAGCGCTCGTAACACTCGCGGGCGGCCCACTCGACCTTGCTCGTCACCACGCCGAGCGTCAAGCCTCGGCGATGAAACTCCGCCAGCGTCTCGCGCATCCCGTCATATGACCGGATCTGCCGGTCGAGTTCGCCGCGCTGATAGGTGCGGTACGTGTCCAGCATCGTGCGCGACATCGCCTTCGGGTCGGCCACGCCGGCGGCAGCCGCGTAGTCGTAGAGAATCTCGTCGAGCGACCGCCCGAGGTTGCCGATGATCACGCGGCGCCCCGGGTCGAATCCCGGGAGGTGTGTCGCGAGCGTATACGTGTAGCACGACAGGATCAGCGGGATCGTGTCGACGAGCGTCCCATCGAGATCGAAGAGTACTGCGTCTACGGAAGTCATCATGGTCAGATCTCTTGTACCATAGACTGGTGTCCAGCAGCGAACCGGGAGGGTTCATGCGCATCGACTCCTTCGTGATGGAACGCATGCAGTCGATCTGGGAGAACCAGGTCGAGATCAATCTGTCCGAGAGCGGCGTGCACCCGCTGACGGTCGGCGAACTGCTCGAGACCGACGCGGACCGCGCGCGGATGCTCGAGGTCGCACTCGGGTATCCGCAGACCAACGGGACGCTGGCGCTCCGAACCGCCATCGCGGCGATGTACCCGGACGCGACGCCGTCGCACATTCACGTGACCAACGGCGGATCCGAGGCGAACTTCTGCAGCACGTGGAGCCTGCTCGAGCCTGGCGACGAAGTCGTCATGATGGCTCCCAACTACATGCAGACGTGGGGTCTCGCGCGCGCGTTCGCCGGAACGCTGCGCGAGTGGCCGCTCCGCGAACACGATGGGAAGTGGCGGCCCGACGTGGACGAACTCGCCACGCTGCTCACTCCGAAGACGAAGCTGCTCCTCATCTGCAACCCGAACAACCCGACGGGGGCCAGGTTTGGCGCCGCCGACCTCGACGCAATCTGCCGCGCTGCCAGCCGGCACGGGACGTGGGTGCTCTCTGACGAAATCTACCGGGGGGCCGAACTCGATGGTGTGGAGACACCGTCCATCTGGGGCCGATACGAACGCGCGTTCGTGACGTGTGGCCTGTCGAAGGCGTACGGACTGCCCGGGTTGCGCATCGGCTGGATCGTCGGCCCGCCCGCGTTCGTGGAGACGACCTGGGCCTACCACGACTACACGAGCATCGCACCCGGCGCCATCAACGATCGCCTCGCGGCCTTCGCCCTCCAGCCCGCGCAGCGGGCGCGGATTCTCGGCCGGACGCGCGGAATCCTGCGCGCGAACTTCCCGGCGCTGGGCGACTGGCTGTCGGCGCGGCCCGACATGTTCTCGTTCATTCCCCCGGAGGCCGGTGCCATTGTCTACGTCCGCTATCTGCGCGCGGTCAACTCGTCGGCGCTGACGAACCGGCTGCGTGAGCAACGGGGCGTGCTGATCGTCCCCGGCGATCAGTTCGGCATGGACGGCTACCTGCGCATCGGCTTCGGTGGCCCGGCCGCCGCGTTGCAGGAAGGGCTGCGGCGGCTGGAGGGGCTGCTTCGGGCGTAGGCGGTCAGGCGGACCATCGTGAACGCCTGGAGGCGGAGTCATGCTGCTCGATCTCGCACTGGTCGGGTTCGGTAACGTGGGCCGGCGCTTCGTCCGGCTCCTCGACGAGCGTGCCGACGAACTGCGGCGCGACCACGATCTCGAGTGCCGCATCGTCGGCATCGCGACCGGGCGGCACGGCGTGGCGCGAGATCTGCGCGGCCTGGATGTGCCTCGCGCGGTTGGCCTCGTCGAGCGTGGCGAGGCGCTGGGCGCGCTCGACGCACCCTCTTCCTTTCCGGCCGACGTCGGTGCCGAGCCCCGATCGGGAACGGCATTCATCGAACAGGTGGCGGCCGGCGTCAGGGCGCTCGACGCCTCCCGCGTTCTCGTGGTCGTCGAAACAACCGTGCTGGACATCCACGCGGGACAGCCGGCCATCGATCACGTTCGAGCCGGCCTAGGCGCGGGCGCACACGTCGTCACCGCCAACAAGGGCCCGGCGGCGTTCGCGTACGCCGAACTCGCGGGGTTGGCGCGCACGTCGAACCGCTCGTTCCTCTTCGAAGGTGCCGTGATGGACGGCATCCCCATCTTCAATCTCGCCCGCGAGACGCTCCCGACGGTTCACGTCAACGGCTTTCGCGGGGTCGTCAACAGCACGACCAACTACATCATCACGGCGATGGAGAACGGTCGCGAGTTCGATGAGGCGCTCGCCGAGATGCAATCAGCCGGCATCGCGGAAGCGGATGCGTCGCTCGACGTGGACGGCTGGGATGCGGCGGCCAAGGCATCGGCGATCGCCAACGTGCTGATGGGCGGGGCGCTGACGCCTCAGCGAGTGGAGCGGACAGGGATAGGCGGGCTGACCGGAGCCGACGTGCGGGCGGCGGTCGCGCGCGGGCGCCGTCTCAAGCTCGTGGCCAGCGCCGAGCGGCGTGGCGGCGAGGTCCGTGCACGGGTGGCGCCGGAGGAACTGCCCGCAGACGATCTGCTCGCGACGCTGCGCGACCAGCAGAACGCCCTGCTCCTCGACACGGACCTGCTCGGTCGGTTCGCCATCGTTCAGCTCGGCGGCGGCCTGACGCAGACGGCGTATGCGCTGGTGAGCGATCTGGTTGCCGCGAGGAATCAGGTCGTGGCTTCCAATGCCTCCCGCAGCTTCCTCTCGTCGAAGCCTCGGACCACGTAGTCGCCGATGATGGTCACGGGAATCGTCATCAGGCCGAGCGCCGCCATTTCGCTGTAGGCGTCCGGATCGGTATCGACGTCCTTGACCGAATAGGTCCTGCCGGCTCGTGAAAGAAACTCCTTCACCTTCTGGCACGACCTTCAATGACTGCCCGAGTACACCGTGATGGCCATTCGTGTGCTCCTCTGTTGTCGTCCGCCGCCCAATTACGGCGGCGTTCGGCGCGTTCTATTGTACGATGCTCAGTGCTATGGAGATCTCAGACATCCGGCGACGGTTCAGGCACGCGCTCGATCAGGCAAGGAAGGCTGGCGCGGAGAAGCGCGCGCGGGCTGAGATGGCATCGACCGCCTACGACGCGTTCCTTCGCGACGTGGCGACGCCCGTCTTCCGGACGTTCGCGAACGTGGCCAAGGCGGAAGGGCAACCGTTCACCGTCTTCACGCCCGCCGAGGGCGTGCGGCTGGTGTCCGAACGCCAGGGCGACGACTTCATCGAGGTGTGGCTCGACACCTCGCTCGACCCACCACAGATTGCCACTCGGGTGAACCACACCCGCGGCCGCAACGTCACGACGAGCGAGGGCCTGCTGCGTCCCGACGCGCCGATCAACAGCGTCACCGACGAGGACGTGCTGTCGTTCCTGCTGGCGCGGGTTGGGGAGTTGACGGAACGGTAGTCAGGCGAGGCGCTCGACGAAGGAGGTGTCGACGCCTTCGCGGCGCAGAACCGCGAGGAACGCCTGGCGCTCGTAGGCCTTCCGGTAGGCATCCTTGACGTCCACGATCCCGCTTTGCACGAACGCGGCCAGCGCGTCGTTGAGCGGCACCATGCCGTGCTTGCGTCCGTTGTCGAGTGCCAGCGGCAACTGGCTGATGCGTCCCTCGGCGATCAGGTTGGAGATCGATGGCGTGTTGATCAGCAACTCGCGCGCTGCGATGCGACCGCCGCTGGTCTTGTGCAGCAGGACCTGCGAGACGATCCCCCGCAGCCCCTCGGCGAGCATCAACTGCACCTGGTCGCGACGCTCGGGTGGGAACTGATCCAGGATGCGGCCGATGGCGGTCGTTGCCGTGTGCGCCGCCACGGCGCCAATCACCAGATGCCCGGCTTCCATGGCCTCGAGCGCGAGCGCAATCACTTCGGGGGAACGGAGATCCTCGATGACGAGGATGTCCGGGTTCTCGCGCAGCGCCGCGCGAACGACGGTGGCCACCTCCTCGGCATTGCCCCGCACCTCGCGCTGGCTGACAAGGCAGCCGCGGCTCTCGTGCGCGCACTTGATGAGGCTCTCGATCGTGATGACGTAGTCGTTTCGGGTGCGGTTGATCAAGTCCACGAACGCGGAGATGAGCGTGGACTTGCCGCTCGAGCGCGGCCCCGCGACGAGCACGAGGCCTTCCGGCTCGGCGCAGAGCGACTGGATCTCACGCGAGAGGCCGAGCTGCTCGGCCGACGTTGGCCGCGTGGAGATCATTCGGAAGATGCCACCGGGACCGCGGTGGTCGCGGAAGCTCTGGCAGCGGATCCGGCCGACCTCCGGCACCTCCGACATCCACTCGGTGCCTTCCCCGTTCCGCAGCGCCTCACGATTGCGCTCGGGCGCCAGGTCGAGCAGCAACGATTCGACTTCGGGCGCGGTCAGCACCGCTTCGCCGTCGAGCGCCGCAATCTCTCCGTCGACGCGAACCGATGGCCGCGCCTGCGCCATCAGGTACAGCGTGTTGGCCCCGCGTGCCGCGGCCAGTCGGAGTAACCGATCCAAGCCCGCGATTCGCGGTGGGGACAGCGCACGCCCTCCCGCCTCCGCCCGCACCGGGTTGCGTGCCAGCGGCAACACGACCGCCGGCACCTGTTCCGCACCTGGCGCCGGGGCGGATCGCTGAGGAGCTGGCGCCGGTCGTTTCAATTCCGGCACCGGGCGCTCGGGTGCCGCCGCTCGGGGTTCGTTCGGCGCCGCCTGCCGGTCCGCTCCTGGCGCGCCCCGCTCGACGTGTCGCTCGATGGCGGCCCTCGGTCGCTCGGCCACCGCCGACGGACGCGCGACAGGCAACTCCGGAGGCACGGGCGCAGCCGTCTCCGTGATCGTCTCGGGCAGACGCTCGATCCGCAGCGGCTGCTTCGGGGACGGAGGGGGGGGAATGGGCTCGGCCCGCAGTGGCCTGACGGCCGGAGGCACCGCCATGGCGGGCGCAGGAGCGGATGGCCGCCCGGGGGGGCCAAGCAGAGGAAATGCCGGCGAGGCCGACTCGACGACAGGCGCGCGCGTCACGGCTACCGGGGGTGCGGGAGCGGGTCGCGCGGCCTCGACGTCCAGGACTGGCTCGGCCGGCTTCGCGGGCTCAACGTCGGTCGGGACGTTTCGGTGCCGGCGAATTTCAATCCAGATGTCGTCGCCGCCACGGGCGGCCACCACCGTGAACCGCTCCCCGTAGGTTTCCGCCGATGTCGACCACGAATGCTCGACGGCCCCGAGTTCCTCGAGCGTTCGCCGGCTGTCTGCGGGGAGGAGTTGGCCGAGCATCCCGGCCACGGCCTCGAGCGTGAGCGGTCGCGCCGACAGCTCAACGGGGCCGGCTGGTGCGACGACGTAGGGGCGCTCCCCGACGTGCATCACCAGCGCGTCGCCGTCCGCTCGCACGATGGCGGTCAACAGTGAGTTGACCAAGGCATTCGCTCCCCTGACACCGGTGACACATAGCCGCGCGTCGAGCTCGGCTGCTCTCTCACTCAGTCTCGGCCGGAGCCGTTGAGCTCATTAGCCCTCGGAGCGCGACACTTCGTACACCCGCACCATCTCAACCAGCTTGTAACCCCGGGTCTGGTAGGGCGGAATCACGCGTTCCGTCCGGAGGTACTGCAGCATGCCGTTGTCGGAGTAGTCGGCGGACCCTACTCCTTCGACCGGCGCAAGCCGCGCCTCGAGGCCGGCCAGCCTCAACCGAGGAACGATCACCCGCCGGGTGACGGGAATGAGGCCGAAGCGCCAGGCGCGCTCCAGACGAAGGTCCGTCACGAAGGAGACAAATATCTCGTTCGCGAGAAAGGCGTAGCCGGCCCCGGTCCCGCTGGCGGGGGCATCCTGGAGCCGGAGAAAGGCAATCTCCTCGATGGCCCTCAGCGTCTCGAGCAGACGGATGGTGAAGTCACCGTCGCCCGACCAGGCTGACGTATCGAGGTCCATGACGGCCCGATCTACCTGATGCTCTTCAGCAGCGACAGCGCCCGCTCGGCTGCCGCCTTCTCGAGAGCGGCCAGATCGGCCGGCGACGGGTTCTTCGCCAGGAGTGCCGACGCCTGGCTCATGGTCTCGTCCTCGGCCGCGATGAGCTTCGGCAGCCAGCCGGTTCCGGCCGCGTTGTCGAGTTTCGACAGGTCCGCGTACTCCTTGCGCTCGCGGGCCTTCAGAGGCCGCAGCCGGTCCTTCAGGCGCAGGCTCTCGGTTGCCAGCGCGGACCGCTCTCCTTCCCACAGCGCACTCGGTGGCACGCCCGCCGCCACCCACAACGGCACCGCCACGCTGCAGACCGGCTCCCCGAGCGCCACCCACATGGTCGTCCGACGCGGGTCCTCGCCCTGCTTCACGCCGTGGACGACGACCACGCTCGCCGTGCTCGCCCGGTCGATCGTGTAGTTGCTGTGCACCCACGTGGGGCGGTCAGCCGGGAGCTTCTTCCAGTCTTCGCGCGCCGGGTGCGACAGGAGGGCGTGCCCCAGGTCGCGCGCGGCCGTCTGCAGGACCCACGCTGGCGTGAAGCCGCCCGGCTTGGCCGCCTCGAGCAATGTTGTCTCTCGCTCGAATCGCAGGTACCCGGCCCCTTGGTCCGGACTGCCGCTTCGCGAGAAGTTCGTGTTGGCCAGGTAGTGGGTCGGGGCGGCGGCCGCGTCGATTCTGTTGAAGCCGTGGTTGTGCGTCTCGAAGATCCCGGCGCCGCCCTTGGCGTCCATCGCGAGGAAGTTCGCCCGGCTGCCCAGATCTGGACCGACGTTGCGTGAGAGATACCGCTCGAAGTCGGCGAGCGTCTCGCACGTTCGGAGGGCGTCGGCCATGATCATGCCCTCGAGGTCGGCCTGTTCGCCCGGCATCTGCGGCAGGTTGTAGGCGACGGAATTGGCGACGGCAAATCCCGCCGAGTTCACGCCCGCCCACACCATCCTCCCGTCGGCATCGTCGGCATTCACGAGGCCCAGGTAGGTGTAGGGCTTGTCTTCGACGAAGACGACCTTGTTGGAGAGCCGGTCGGTGTCCCGATTCTTCCAGAGCATCGGGCGGCCGTCGGCGGTGGACGTGCCGGCGAAGATCGCGGTTGTGCACTCCTGGGCGCCGGTTCGGCCGGCCAGGACGGCGGTCGCGACGAAGGCCGCGACGATCAGCAGGACGACGAGCAGTGCCCGGTGTGTCATGAGAGCGGATTGTGTCCCAAGGCGGCTGTCCGTTCAATCACCCTGCGGCCGTGATGGCCGAGAGGATCCCGCGCGGGTCGTCCGCGAAGGTCTCGTCTCCGTGGAGCTGGCCGCGGTCGAAGGTAAGCTGGCCGAAGCCGTAGCGTGCAACACAGGCGCGGGTGCCGGCCGCGTGGGCTGTGCGGACGTCCACCGAGGAATCACCCACCATCAGGGTGGACACCGCGTCGACGCCGGCCGTCCGCACGAGATGCAACAGGCCGTCGGGATGCGGCTTGCGCCGGAACGGGCTGTCACCGCCGATGACTTCGCGGAACAACGGCGCGAGGTCGAGCAGGTCGAGGAGTTTCTGCGTGGCGGCCGTCGGCTTGTTGGTGAGGACGGCGAGCGACGCGCGGGCGGACGCCTCGCACAGCATCTCGGGAACGCCCGGATAGGGGCGCGTGACGCCGGGCAGCAGGCTGTCGTAGATCTCGAGGAACCGCGGGAGCGCGTCCTGCACCGCGACGCCGAGGCCGGCCGCGCTGAGCGCGCGGGAGACCAGCAGGCGGGCGCCTTCGCCCACCATGCGCGCCACGTCTTCGTCCCGCAGCGGGCGGCCGCCGTACTCCGCGACGAGACGGTTCACGGCAAGCGCCAGATCCCCAATCGAGTCGATCAGCGTGCCGTCGAGATCGAAGACGACGAGTCGAATCACCGGTCAGTCCCCAAGGTACGTGGCGAACGACGTGGGCGTTTCCCACACGCGCACCTTCACGACGCCAAAGCCCTGGTCCTTGGCATACGTGAAGATCAGCTTGGCAATCAGCTCGACTGTGGGGTTCGTGTCCACGATGAAGACCGGCTCGCCCAGGGATTTGAGCGGAGCGACGAGGGGATCGTCGTGGCGGAGGATCATCTTGTGATCCAACTCACGGTCGATCCATTCTTTGATGATGCGCTTGATGTCGCTGAAATCGCAGACCATGTTGCGATTGTCGAGCGTGCTGGTCCGGACCTCGATCTCGGCCAGCGCATTGTGCCCGTGGGGGTGCTTGCACACACCACCGTAGTCGAGCAGCCGATGGCCATAGCAGAAGTCGATGCGCTTGGTCACGGAGTACATGTCTCGATTCTACCGCGGCAGAAACGGAAAGTGGTTCCCTGGAGGATCCGATGTGCCAGGTCGCGGTTCTTCTCTCGGGCGGGCTGGACAGCGCGGTCCTCGTG
This sequence comes from Vicinamibacterales bacterium, assembly GCA_036504215.1. NCBI lineage: Bacteria > Pseudomonadati > Acidobacteriota > Vicinamibacteria > Vicinamibacterales > Vicinamibacterales bacterium. The sequence goes on from DASXVO010000052.1 coordinate 40,849, forward strand.
GCGCACGAGGCCCGGGCGGTCAGGGTGCAGCCGGTCTATGTGAGCGCCGGACTGGCGTGGGAGCGCGAGGAGATCGCGCTCGCCGAGCGATTTCTGGCAGCGCCGGCGTGCGCCGGGCGCGTCGCCGCCCTGGCCCGCCTCCGGGTGGATGTCACCGATCTCTACCCGGAGAGCCACTGGGCGCTGCGGGGAACGCCCCCCGCGTACGACACGCCTGACGAAGATGTCTACCTTCCCGGCCGCAACCTGTTGCTGCTGTCGAAGGCGGGCGTGCTGTGCGCGCTTCGAGGCATTCCGCGCCTGGTGATCGGACCGCTCGCCGGGAATCCGTTCCCGGACGCGACGCCCGAGTTCTTCGCGGCCACGGCGCGCGCGCTGTCGCTCGGGCTCGCTCACGACCTGCGCATCGAGGCGCCGTTCGCGGCATTCCACAAGGCGGACGTGATCAAGCTGGGCTCCTCGCTTGGCGTCCCCTTCGAATTGACGATGTCGTGCATGAAGCCGACAGACGGCCGGCACTGCGGGTCGTGCAGCAAGTGTCGCGAACGTCGGGACGCGTTTGCCGAAGCGGGAATCCAGGATCCGACGGACTACCGGGCGGCATCGCCGCGATGAACGGCGGCCCCACCCATCGGCTACAGCCGCTTCACCGAAATCGATCCGCTTCCGCTCCGCAGGCGGAGCAACTTGCCACCGCCGCCAATCGCGCGCCTGAGTTCCCGGCGGCTCTCCTCGTCCCTCCCGCCGACGGTCGGGTCGCCGAACCCGTCAACGCGCACGTCGCCGTCGCTGGTGCTGGCATCGAGATTCCCGCTGAAGTGCTCGGGCAACTCCAGGCGCAGGCCACCATCACCCGTCCGGATCTCCCAGTCGTCCGCCATGGCGCTGCCGTCCTCCGCCCGCACCTCGACCGATCCATCGCCGGTCTTCAGCCTCACGGACTTCAGCGCGCCGGAGACGCGCGCACCGCCGTCGCCGCTGTCGAGATCCACCGCACCACTGATGTTGTCGAAGCGCAGCGAGCCGTCGCCCGTGTGAGCCCGCAGTGACCCGGCCAGGTCCACGCCCTTGATGCTGCCGTCGCCGGTGTTGAGATCGAGCGTGCCCTCGATCCGCTCGATGGCGATCGAACCGTCGCCGCTCCGGGCTACGACGTTGCAGCGTTTCGGAACCGAGGCAATGACCCGGGCGCTCGGCGACCGCTTGAAGCCGATCATCTGGCGGCCGACCGGCCTCCGGATCTCGAGCCGGATCGTATTCCCTGTCTGTTCCGCAGTGACGACGATGCTGTCGGCCTGGGCCTTGTCCCCAGCGCGCTTCTCGATCTCGAGGAGCACCTCCGGGCGGTCCCACGACCGGATCTCGAGCGAACCGTCGAACGTGGCAAGAGACAGATCCGGGGTGCCGTTCACCGTGAAGCGTTTCTCCTCGCGCACTGAATACTGGTCGGCGCCCACCGTCACCATGCACGCGGAACCGAGAAGGAGCGCAGCTCCGCAGACGGCCGCGGCCCCGAACAGACTGTAGGCATCACGCTTCATAATTCCCCCCTCGTTGGGTTAATACGGCTCGCCGCCGCCAAAGGTTCGGGCCTCGAATCCGGTGTCCAGCCGCTGAAATCAGCTTAGTCCTTCGATGCACAAATACGGCAACGTATTCGTGCCCTCAGGACTCAATCCTTCGATGGACGATCTCAAGTGCCGCGTTGGCACCGCTACGGGCGAGGCGCACCGTTGGCCGGGCGCGACGGCCTGGAATGCCGGGGGTATTCGACGACGGGACAATGGCGGCAGGCGAGATAGGTCGGCGGTCGAATGTCGCTGGACTTCCATCCCGGGCTGCTAGAATAGGGCGCAATGCTGGAAACGCGGATCCTGGTCGGCGTCGGCGTGTTTCTTGTCGTGTGCCTTGGGGTCCTGCTGCTCGTCGTTGCCAGGAAGGGCCGGCCGTTCACGTCGGGCGACGTGTTTCGGGCGAGCCGCTGGAGCCGCGGCAACCGGTTGTTCCCCACCCAGGTAATGGTGTCGCCGACGAGCGTCGCCCACTTCACGCCGCAGTGGGTGGGCAAGCTCGAGCACACGATCCACATCGCGCACGTGGCCTCGGTCCGTATCGACACCAAGTTGCTGTTCTCCGACGTCTTCATCGAGACGAGCGGCGGCGTCAGCCCGATCAGCTGCTATGGCCACCACAAGAAGGATGCGATCCGGATCAAGGAACTGATCGAGAAGTATCAGTCGGCCTACTTCCGATCCCCGACGACGACGGCCGCGCCGCCACCGCAATAGACGACAGTGGGCGAAGACACCCCCGATACCCTGCCGCCGTCGACCGAGGGGCCGCAATCTGCGGCCGGAGGGCACGATCAGTCGTCCCGCTTTCGAACGCTGGTCCAGTCGCCGCTGCGCGCCGGCATCCTCCGGTACCTGTTCTCGCAGCCGAACGAGTCGTTCGACGTCGAAGCCCTGATGCGCGTGTTCGGGCGCATGCGCCTCGACGTCGACAATTGCGTCAGTGAACTGGTCGCCTCCGGCCTCGTACGCCGGCTCTCTGGCGCCCCGGTCCGTTACGTCGCCAACCGGCCGGCGCCCGAACCGGTCGCGCGCCTGCTCGAGGATTTCCTCGAACGCAGCGCGATCGTGAGCAACGAAGACCAGGCGCCCTCGGTCCAGCGTTTCCGCGAGATGATCGGCCGCGACGAGAAGATGCTGATCGTCTTCGAGTGGATCCGCACCGCCGCCAAGTCCGACATCTCGGTGCTGATACTCGGCCCCACGGGCTCGGGCAAAGAAGTCGTCGCCCGGATGATCCACGAGCTGAGCCGCCGCGGAACGGCTCGGTTCCAGGCCGTCAACTGCGCCGCGCTGCCCGACACGCTGTTCGAATCGGAGATATTCGGCCACGAGAAGGGCGCGTTCACCGGCGCGCACGACCGCAAGCCCGGCCGACTCGAACTGGCCAACGGCGGCACGCTGTTCCTCGACGAGATCGGCGACCTGTCGATCATCGCGCAAGCCAAGCTGCTGCGTGTGCTCGAGGAACGACGGTTCGAGCGCCTCGGCGGCAACCGGTCGATCGAGGTGGACTTCCGGCTGATCTCTGCGACCAACCGACCGCTCGAACAATTCGTGCGCGAGTCGAGGTTCCGGGAAGATCTCTACTACCGGGTGAACGCCTTCTCGATTCGCCTGCCGTCCCTGCGCGAGCGCCAGGTGGACATCCCCGTCCTCGCCCGTCGGTTCCTGTCGCGCTACTGCGCCGCGAACGGCCTGCCGATGGACGGCAAGGTCCTCTCGCGCGAGGCGCTCGAACAGTTCGCCAGCTACGCCTGGCCCGGCAACATCCGCGAACTGGAAAGCACCGTCTCACGCGCGGCGATGTCGGCACCGGGCCGGATCATCCGCGGCACGGACGTCGACTTCCTCAACGCCAGCGGGGAGCCGCTCGAATCGGGGTCCGAACGCCTGCCCTCCCTGGCCCAGGTCGAGCGTGCCCACATCGCCCGTGTGCTGCAGGCCGTCAACTGGAACAAGAAGGAGGCGGCGGCGGTTCTGGAAATCAGCCGCGGCACGCTGTACCGCAAGATCGTGGAATACGGTCTCGAACCCCACACGAGCGCAGCCATGTACCGAAACAGACCATGACAGCCGAACCTGTCGCGCTATATGCGCCTATTCGGTGTAATATGGTCCATCATGGCGTGTTCTGCATTGGAACACTGCGCGGAGCGCCCGGAACATCCGAAACCTCAACGGGTTAGGCTTACAAATCGCGTTGCCTGTGTCACGACCTGCCACACGGACTACCCCCGGCCGTCCCACGTCCGGACGCTGCGACAGCCGAGTACTGTCGCGGTAAGTACCATTTCAATCAATTGTTTATGGAGACTGCCCGTCCGTCATTTGACTGGCGGCAGCGCTCTTGCTACACGACGTGTGCAGTGGAACTGAAGTGGTCTGCCGTCGCCTCGTGGGTCCAGACCGTTCGTCGCGCCTGGCTGTCATCCGGTCGGGGCGTCGGGCGCAGCCTTCTTTTCGCGCCTGCCGTTCTCTACCCGCTCGCCATCGCCGCGACCGTCGCCGGCGTGCTCCTGGTCGAACATGGCCGCTCCATCCTCGGCGCAGCCGCCGTGGGGCTGGCGGCCGCCGTCTGGCACCGGGGCCACCGGCTGGGCTGTCTGCAGGCGGAGTCCGCCCGCCGGGACCGTCGCTTGTCGGATCTGCACCTTGCCACCATCGAGGCCCTCGCCCTGGCCATCGACGCGAAGGACAAGACCTCGGGCAGTCACATTCGCCGCGTGCAGGCCTATTCACGCGCGCTCGCGCAGGCCGTCGGCATGGGAGCGGACAACATCCAGGGTTTGACGACGGCCGCGCTGCTTCACGACATCGGCAAACTGGCGGTGCCCGAGCACATCCTGTCGAAGCCGGGCCGCCTCACCGACGAGGAATTCCAGAAGATCCAGATCCATCCCCAGGTCGGGTTCGAGATCGTCGAGCACGTCCCCTTCCCGTACCCTGTCGCGCCGCTGGTGCTGTGCCATCACGAGCGCTGGGACGGCAAGGGATACCCTCTCGGCCTGAAGGCCGAAGACATCCCGCTCGGCGCCCGCATTCTCGCGGTCGCCGACTACTTCGACTCGCTCACCCGCGATCGGCCCTACAACAAGAGGATGCCTCGCGACCTGGCGATGCTGAAGCTGCGGCAGGAAGCCGGCAAGGCACTCGACCCGCAGATTGTCTCCGCGTTCCTGGACCTGCTGCCCTCGCTGCCGGCCGTCGAGGACGCGATGGTGCCGTCGATGCACATCGAGGTCGACGCGCGCGCGGCGGTGTCCACGTCGCGTCGTCTGCTCGAGCACGGCGAGAAGTCGGCGTTCGAGAACATCGCGCGGGCGCACCAGGAGATTTACGCGCTCTACGACATCGCGCAGGCGATCGGGTCGTGCCTGGGTGTGGCCGACACGATGGCCCTCGTCGCCAACAAGCTGTCGGCGCTCGTGCCGTTCTCCTGCTGCGCGCTGTTCGTGCGCGACGAGGACGACATCATCCGCTGCAAGTTCGCGTCGGGCGTGGATGCGGACGACATCAGCCGGATCACGTTGCATCCGGGGCGTGGTCTGGCCGGATGGGTGGCGCGCAACCGCCGCGCGCTCGTCAACGCGCGACCGGCCGCCGACTTCGAGGCTGGGGATGTCCCACCGGCCGCACCGCGCCTGCAGTCGGCACTCGTCTGCCCGCTGATCTTCAACGATCACGTCATCGGCACCCTGTCCGTCTATCACACCGACGCGAACTTCTACAACGACGAGCATCGGCGCCTGCTCGATCGCATCTCCCAGCAGACGGCCGCCGCGATCTCCAATTCCATCGTCTTCGAGACGACCCGCGAAGCCTCGCTCAGCGACCCGCTGACCGGATTGCCGAACACCCGGTTCATGTTCACGCATCTCGGCCGCGAGTTGTCGCGCGCCAGGCGGCTGAGCACGCAGGTGTCCATCCTGGTGCTCGACCTGGACGACTTCAAGGAGATCAACGACACCTACGGGCACCACATCGGTGACCGCGCGTTGCGCGAGGTTGCACGCGTGTTGCGGGAGACCATCCGCCCGTACGACCTGTGCGTCCGCTACGCCGGTGACGAGTTCATCGTCGTCCTCTCCGACTGCGGGCCGGAGGAATCCGAGGCGAAGCGCGTCGAGCTGCAGCAGGCGATCGATGCCGTCGTGTTCGAGTCGTCGCCGGGACGCGCCGTGAATCTCAGCGTGAGTATCGGCGCCGCGGTGTTTCCGACCGACGGCGAGACCTACGAGGCGCTGCTGGCCACGGCCGACGGCCGGATGTATCGGGACAAGAAGAATCGGAAACAGGGCATCACCCCTGTTCGATCGCGGCGCGTCGATCCGGTGACGCTCGCCGACGAAGTCGAGCGCCAGGCGCTCGCCCACGCCCTGCCGACCGCACGAATCAACTAGCGGGTAGAGGGCGACGTTCGCGTGTGGCGTGCGCTCGCCGAATCCCACTGGTGACCGCGGATCCTGTACCCTGGACGGGTGCTCCTGACCCTGCCCGTGACGGCCGTTCGCCGCGAGACGCCGCGCAACCGCGTGGTGACGCTTGCCCTCGGCAAGACCGACTTCCCGTTCCAGGCTGGCCAGTACGTCCTGCTCGGGGACCATGGTCAGCCCGACCGCCGGCCCTACTCGATTGCCTGCGCGCCGCTGGCCTGCGCGGGGCGGCACACGCTCGAGTTCCTCGTCCAGGTCGACGGCAACGAGAGCCCGGGGCCGCATGTGATGGAGCTTGCCCCCGGTCGCCTGCTCGACGTCGAAGGGCCGGCCGGCTCCTTCGTGCTTCCGGTTCCGCTTGCCGCGCACCGTGTCCTGTTCGTGGGCGGCGGAACGGGCATCGCGCCGCTCCGGGCGATGCTGTGGCAGGTCGTCATGAGCGATGCGCGATGTCGGGTGGCCATGCTGCACAGTGCGCGCACGCCGGACGAATTGTCGTTCGGATCGGAATTGCGCCAACTGGCGGACGAGGGGCGAATTCGGCTGATCGAGACCGTGACGCGGGATGCGCCGGAGGGCTGGCCCGGCGCCAGGGGCCGGATCGACAGCGGGCAACTGGGCTCGTTGATTGAAGGTCCCGGGACGTTGTGCTTCGTCTGCGGGCCTGATTCGCTCGTGGAGGACGTGCCGCGCCAACTCGAGGCACTCGGCATCGCCCCTCGCCTCATCGGAACGGAGCACTGGGCCGATCTCCCAAACTCAACCGACGTCTGACCCGATCGAGCCGTGAGCTGGGGAATCTCTCGGCGGCGGCCTCCTGTCAGATCCCGACTGTGTGGAAGCCGGCATCCACGTAGAGTATTTCGCCGGTAATAGCCCGGGCGGCCTGCCCGAGCAGGAACACCGCGGCCTCGGCCACCTCCGTCGCATCGATGTTGCGCCGCAGTGGAGATCGGTCGCGGTAGATCTGCAGAATATCCGAGAAGCCCGAGATGCCGGCCGCCGCGAGCGTCCGGATGGGGCCAGCAGAGATGGCGTTGACGCGGATGTTCTCGCGCCCCAGGTCGTAGGCGAGGTAGCGAACGGTCGCCTCGAGGGCAGCCTTCGCGACGCCCATCACGTTGTAGTTGGGAAATACCCGCTGGCTCCCCAGGTAGGTCAGCGTCAGGATGCTGCCGCCGCCCCGTCGAGCCATGAGCGGCTGCGCGCCGCGGGCCATCGCGATGAGCGAGTAGGCGCTCACGTCGAGCGAGACCCTGAACCCCTCGCGCGTCGTCTGCACGAACGGCGCCGCCAGTTCACCGCGCGGCGCGAAGGCCGCGCCGTGCACGACGAAGTCGAGACCGCCGAACTCGTGGTCGATCTTCTCGAACAGGCGTCCGAGTTGTTCGTCGCTCGCGACATCGCACGGGAACACGAGCGGGTCGCGGATCGTCGCCGCCAGATCCTGCACATTCTGTTCGAGGCGGACGTCCTGGTACGTCAGGGCCAGGCGCGCGCCGGCCTCCGCAGCTGCCTGAGCGATCGACCAGGCAATCGACCGCTTGTTCGCGACGCCCACGACGACGCCGTGCTTCCCCGCAAGGTCAGTCATAGCAGTTGAACGCCCGCCGTCGAGCCCGAGATCGAGGTGAGAGGAGTGTCCCCAGTCCTACAGTTTACCCGACCTTCCGGCGGACATCTCGGGCGTGCCGCGGACACGAGCCCCGATCGCCGGGAACGGATGGCGGAAGCCTGGCGGGAGTAACAGGGGGGAGGAGGCTATTTCGACTGCTTCTTGCCGTGACGCGGTCCGTGGCCACCTCGTGGCGGGCGCATCTCGTTGCGGCCGCCTGGGCGTCCTCCCTGACTTGGGCGGCTGCCGGCAGCTGGCCGGCTGAAGATCGGCGCGCGGCCGTTGTTGCTGCCCGGTTGGCGTCCCGGCGGGCCGGGTCGCTGGCCCGGGCCTCGTCCTCCGCCCGGCCGGAACTTGCCCGCGCGGCCGGCTGGCTGACGCATCGTGAATTCGGGCACGGGGCGAACGACCTGCTGATTCTCGGGGCGCGGCAACGTGGCGCGAATCAGCCTGCGGTGAACGCGTCCCAGGTCCTCCACGCCTCCCTCGGCAACGCCGTCGCCGCCCGGCTCCGGTTCCGCGACGGTCGCGTGAGGACCCGAATCAGGTGTGGCTGCGTCGGCCGCGAACGGCAGCGAAGGCTCGGGAACCTCGTCGCCCCGGGCCGGCGCGGGCACTGGAGGCGCCGCGGGCCTGCCCTCGGCGACGACCGTGGCGAGCACTTCTTTGTACGCGGCGGACGTCGAGTCCTTCTTGCGGCGGAGCGTTGGCACCCTCGCCTGCTTGTACTCGTGCTCGGCGTCGCACGTCGTGCACCGCGTCTGTTTGACGTCTTCGTCGACCATGGCGACGACGGCGTGGTTCGTGACGCGGCGCTCGCGCGGACAATAGTCGTCTAGGATGTCACCAAGCCGAAGCCGGCGCTGTTGCATGAAAGCCCCTCGAGAACTCGCTGGCGGGATTGGAAGAATACGCGCAGGCCACGAGATTGTAGCAGAGCCATTTGTTGAGCCGCAACTCTCCGACCACTCTCTCTCCCGGCCTACTCCGCCATAGCGGCCGGGTGCGATTCGATCCGATCTGGCCGGTACGCGACCAGGTTTACCGGGACTTGCGTACGAATCGGATGGCGTCCGCGAACATGTCGCCGCCGCGCGGTTGCGCGGCCATCCAGGACCGGAGTCCGGCGGTGTCCGCCGTAAGCACGACGTTCGTGCGCCCGTCGAGCGCGGCGCGGAGCTTGGTCAGCCGGCCGCCCTCGGTCTCGTGCAGGAACCAGTCGTAGTCGAATCCGGTCACCGTCACGGTGTCGCCGAGCACTTGGAGTCGCACGGCGAGGTGCGCGGGTATGAACAGCGCTGCCGGATCCGTGGGTCGGCCGGGTGACAGGTCGAACACCCGGCTCTCGCCGAGACGCGAGAGAACCCCGGTCATGACGACCGGGCCGCTCCGCGCGGGATACGTTACTTTATACGATTTCCACTCCCCGCGATCCACCCGAACGATCGACTTGTCGTCGGGATTCTCCCATGAGCCGAGCAGCGCGTCGTCGAATTCGATCGACGCGTCATCGTAGAAAGGCTGCAGGCTCGAGACGAGACAGCCTCCCGAAACGATGGCCGCCGACAACAGCACGGCCAGGAGTGCCAGTCGCATGAGTGGAACGCGTTGGTTCGGACGCCCGACCAGCCGGCGACCCGCGGATGGCGTGCCGCACGGCCTGATAGAATGGGCCGGCTACTGACCGTCGGTGTCGCAATTCTAGCCGCGCTGCCCGTAGAGCTCAATCGCTATTTTCGTCAAGGAGTCCGCGTGATGTCTTCCCGTCGCCCATCGTCGACCCGGAATCTCTGCCTGGCGCTCCAGGTCGCGACCGCGCTCGTCATCGGAATGGGAACCGCCTCAGCGCAGAGCCAGGGACAGGACGAGGATTTCGCACGCCAGGTGAAGACCTGGACCACCCGGCCGGAGTTCCTGAGCCCGCTCGTGGATCACCTGCCGAGAGTGGCCGGTATTCCCTCTCCGAAGGATATTCTCGGCCATCACATCGGCGCGCCGAACGAGCTCAGCTACTACGACGACATCCTTCGATACTACCGCGCCCTGGCCGCCGCCAGTCCCCGCGTGAAGGTCATGACCATCGGCCGGACCGATGAGGGGCGCGATTCGGTCGTCGTCGCCATTGCGTCCGCCGAGACGATCCGCGACCTGGATCGCTACCGCGGATACCTGGGCCAGTTGGCCGATCCGCGTCCGCTCACGGACCGGCAGGCGCGGGACATCATCGCCGTGGCGAAGCCGATCTACCACGTGATGGGCGGCCTCCACAGCGCCGAGACCGGTCCCCCGGAAATGCTGATGGAACTGGCGTATCGCCTGGCCGTCGAGGACTCGTCGATGTTCCGGCAGATCCGCGACAACATCATCGTCACCATCACGCCGGTGGCCGAACCCGACGGCCGCGATCGCTACGTGGACTGGTACTACGCCTACAAGGTGGACGAAACCGGGGAGAACGACTCCTACGGCGGGCCGCCGTACTGGGGCAAGTACGTCTTCCACGACAACAATCGCGACATCAACTTCTCGCAGGCGATCTCCAAGTCGCTGCTCGGCTGGTACCTGCAGTGGCACCCCCCGATCGTGCACGACATCCACGAGTCGGTGCCGTTCCTCTACACGTTCAGCGGCCAGGCGCCGCAGAATCCGACGCTCGATCCGATCGTCTTCGGCGAGATGCCCTGGTTTGCGAACTTCGAGATGGCGCAGGCCATCAAGTACGGCATGCCAGGCGTCTGGACGCACGCATTCGTGGACATGTGGTCCCCCGGCTACTTCGGGTTCGTCGCGTCGAACCACAACGGCCTGCTGCGCATGTACGAAGTGTTCGGCAACGGCGGCGCGAACACCATGAAGCGGAAGATCGGCGGCGGGGGCCCGACCGGCAGCCAGACGACGCGCGAATGGTATCGGCCGATGCCGCCCTACGCCGAGGTGGAGTGGTCGTTACGGAACAACGTGAACTACGGCGAGACGGCCGTACTCTCCGCGCTGCAGCTCACGGCGGGCTTCCCGCAGGTCGTGCTCGAGAACTTCTACCAGAAGAGCCGCAACGCGGTGGAGGCCGGGAAGAAGGAGGCGCCGTACGCGTTCCTGATTCCGGCGGGCCAGCGTGACATGACGCGCGTCGCGTTCCTCGTCAACGTGCTGCGCGCGCAAGGCATCGAGGTCGGCCGGACGAAGAGCGAGGTCAAGCTCGCGGACGGCACCTTTCCCGCCGGATCCCTGCTCATCAGGCGCGACCAGCCGTACGGCCGCCTGGCGAAGATCCTGCTCGAGAAGCAGGACTACCCGGACCCCGGCTTGCGCACCTACGACGACAGCGGTTGGACGATGGGATTGATGACGCAGACCGACGTCCGGGGAATTGCCGACAAGACGGTGCTCGACGTGGCCGTCGATCCGATCACCGAGTTCCGCGCCGCGGGCAGACTCGAGGGCAAGGTGCGCAGCCTCGTCGCCGTCCAGGAAGATGGCTCCACCAACCTCGTCACGCTTCGTTACGAACTGAAAGACCTGAAGGTCCGCGCGGTCGAGAAGCCGTTCAAGGCCGGTGACAGGGAAATGGCCGCAGGATCCCTCATCATCGAGGTGTCCGCCGATCTGGCGGCACGCGTCGCGGGCGCTGTCGAGCGGCTCGGTCTGTCGGCCGTCGCGCTCGACGCCGCGCCCGCGGTCCCGATGCACGAGGTCGCGCTGCCGCGCCTGGCCATCTACAGCACGTGGGGCAGCACGCAGGAAGTCGGCTGGGTACGCCATGCGTTCGACCAGTTCGGTCTTGGGTACGATCTCATCTACAAGGAGCGCGTGCGACGCGGCAGCCTCCGCGACGCCTACGACATCATCGTCGTCCCCAGCCAGGGCGGCACCGGCAAGCGCCTGGTGTTCGACGTCGAACCGAAGTCGAAACCGCTTGCCTACAAGAAGAACGACCGGTTCAAGTCACTCGGGATGTACGGCGAGTCGGACGACATCACCGGGGGCATGGGCCTGGAGGGCGTGGCGGAGTTCCAGAAGTTCGTCGAGAGCGGCGGCGTGCTCGTCACGATGGGCGCGGCGAGCTTCTTCCCGCCTGAATTCGGACTGACGCGCCGGGTGGACGCGGCTCGGCCTTCGGCGCAGTTCTATGCGCCAGGCCCAATCGTACAGGTGGAAATCCTGAAGCCGGAGAGCCCGATCTTCTACGGGTACGACCACAAGACGCTGCCCGTGCGGTGGGCCGGCGGCCCGCTGCTGCGCGTGCCAGAGCAGGACAAGGCGCAGGTGCTCATGCAATACCCGGGCGGGGATGCCTCGGTGCTCAGCGGGCTGATGAAAGGCGCAGCCGAGATTCGCAACCGTCCGGCGGCCATCCAGGTGCCTGTCGGCAAGGGACAGGTCCTGCTGTTCGCGACAAATCCCTGCTACCGCTGGCAGAACCTCGGCGAGTTCAACATGCTGTTCAACGCGATTCTGCACTGGAAGGCACTGTAGCGGAGACGGAGTGTCGGGGCTCAGGGGCCAGGGCACGCTACTCGAGTTTCACCGGTGCCGTGGGTACCTGCGTGCTCGGTGGATTCTGCGTGGATGTCTACGCCTTCTCCACCATCGATCCCCGGGCGCTCGCCACCGCGGCGCGCCAGGCCTTCCAGCGCGACACGCCCTGGTTCTTCAGCAGTGTGACGCCGTACATAAACAGGGTGAACACCGCGAACGCCAGGACCGTGTCGGAGAACGCGAGCTTGCGGTGGAAACGCTGGGTGAAGACGCCATAGACGAGTTCGACGTGCACCCAGTAGACGAAGAGGGACGAGCGGCCGAACAGCGCCATCGGGCTCGTCTTCCACCCGAAACGATCGGCCAGCAACTTCGGACGCTGTTCCCAGAAGTACACGGCGGACAGCGTGGCCGTCATCAGGCCGACACGCAGCAGGAAGAACATCGGCGAACTGGTCCAGAACTGCGAATCGGCGTAGATCGACGGAAGATACGACCCGGCGTAGCACGCCACCGCGAAGAGCAGGCTCGTGAGGCCCGCGACCAGGTGGAAGCGCCGCTCCGACACCGACTCACGCGGGTAGTCGAGCAGAACGCCAACCATGCCGCCGGCAAACACGAAGCCCGCCCACGGAAAGAGCGTGAAGTTGTTCCGGCCGGGCGTCGGTCGGAGATACCACTGCATCATGTCGGGGAGCCAGTTCACCCACCCCGCCGTGCGGATGAGCGGCGTGACGAGCGTGACGGCGAGCGCGGCCCCGCCGAACACCAGCATGCGCCGGCTGTTGCGGCGTGCCACCTGCCACAACGCCGCCGTCGCGACGATCGACGGCCCCATGATGTTGAGGATGTCCACCTTCAGCAGGCCGGCCATCATCGCCTTCGGATTGAGGATGTAGGCCTGGAAGCGGAAGAGATATGCCAGCCCGAAGACCTCCCAGCCGCGCCGGCGCACGCGGCCCGCGGCCCGCGCCGGATCCCCGAGCTTCCGCTGCCCCGCACTCGCCGCCAGCGCCACGGACACGCCGGCGAGGAAGAGGAACATGGGCGCGGCACAGCCCGCCAGGATCGCCGCGCAGCCGAACGCCAGGCTCTGGCGATCGGCGGGCAGGGTCCACGCGTCGGTCACGTGCGCCTCGATCATGATCACGATCGCCAGGCCGCGCATCCAGTCGATGTAGGCGAGGCGTTTCGAACCCGGTCGTTGGTCACTCATCGCCGGTCCTCAGGACGCGATCGTGAACGCCACATCGAGGTCGATGTCCTGGCGGAACGTGTTCCACACCGAGCAGTACTTGTCGCGCGACAGCTGGATGGCGCGCTCGACGTGTTCGGGTTGCATCGATCCGGTGAGCGTGAACTCCAGCCGGATCTTCGTGAAACGCTTCGGGTCGTCGGGGGCGCGCTCGCCGGTGAAGGCCGCCGTCAGCGACGTGGCCGGGTGCCGGCCCCGCTCGAGGATGTGCACGAGATCGATGGCCATGCAGCCGGCCAGCGAAAGCGCCAGCAGGTGCACGGGCGTCGGCGACGCGTCGGCGTTGCCGTCGATGCTGACTTCGTGCTTTCCGACAAAGCCGGTGAATTGCAGCTCTCCATCCCATTCGAGCGTGGCGGTCAGCGGCGGACGTGTCTCGGCCATCGAAATGCGCTCCTGTCGTGCGGGTGGTTCAAGTCCAGGCGAGTTCTCGAGCGGGGAGATTCTACAGGATGTGGGGCGATCGCGGGTGATTCCGAAAAGGACCCCGCCGGTGCTACTCTCGATGTATGGGCTTCCGACAGTCTCTGACGCTTCTGGGCGCGCTCGCCCTGGTGGTGGCGCCCCTGCTCGCCGGCGGTCAACAGGGGCCGACCTTCAAGAGCGGCACGAAGGTCGTGTCACTCTTCGCCACGGTGACCGACGCCGACCGGCGGCTCGTCCCCGGGCTCGCCAAAGAGGACTTCGAGATCCTCGACAACGACAAGCCGCAACCGCTGGCGGTCTTCAGCAGCGAAGTGCTGCCGATCACGGTCGTCGTCATGCTCGACACGAGCGGGAGCATGACGGGCAGCATCGGGATGCTCAAGCAGGGCGCCGAGCAGTTCTTCCTCCGGCTGTTGCCAGGCGACCGCGCGCGGCTCGGCGACTTCAACGACAAGATCCAGATGCTGTCGGACCTCACGGGCGACCGTGACGGGCTGATCTCCTCGCTGCGCGACGTGGACTTCGGCTACCCGACGCGGCTCTACGACGCCATCGCCGCAGGCCTCGATGAACTGAAGGGAGTGGAAGGGCGTCGTGTCGTGCTCGTCTTCACGGACGGCGACGACACGTCGAGCAAGATCAGGTTCGGTACGGTGCTGGAGCGGGCGCAGACCGAAGAGGTGATGATCTACGCGATTGGCCTGCAGAGCGACTACTTCAACGGCGTCCAACACGTCCGCACGCGTCCCGATCGCAGCCTCAAGAAGCTGGCCGAGGATACGGGCGGAGGGTTCTTCGAACTCGAGAAGACGGACCAGCTGACCTCGACCTTCACAAGGGTGTCAGAGGAGTTGCACAGCCAATATGCACTGGGGTTCTCAGCCGAGGTGCGCGACGGCAAGACGCACAAGCTGGATGTGCGCGTGAAGAGGCCGGGCATGAAGGCGCGAGCCCGGAAGAGCTACGTAGCTTCGTAGCCCTTCCGCGCACGTCGTACCGGACCGAGACCGTCAAAGAGCGAACGCCCGTGTGGGCCGTCGCATTGGCTGCGGGCCGTCACACGGGCTCGATGGTTACACCAGCGCGAGTACCATCGCCACAACGAGCAGAATGCCCACACCCCAGTCCGCCTTGTCGTAGATCTTGCCGAACATCGTGTATCTCCTTTCCCACTCATATAGACGGTGGGGGGAGGGGATTGGTTCGCGATGACGCCTTCCACGGATTGTCCACCACCAGGTCCGGATGCTCCCTGCGAAAAGTCTCTGCGACATAGCAGTCGAAGCAGACCGGACGCTGGGTGGCGAGAACCTCGGGCAGGCGCTCGGCCTGGACCTCGGGCCACGGTCTCGCGATGCCGGCCTCGTCCATCAGCGCGGGCTTGCGGTCGTACCAGTCGATATCGCCAACCGGCTTGTTGCACACCGCGCAGCGTTTGTCCTGGTACCAGTTGGTCACAATGGTGCGGACCAGGCAGCCCTCGGGCGACCGCTCGATCTGCGCGAGGCACTCCCGCCCGCACGACTGCTTCTCGGGCCACCTGGAGCACGCCGACAGGGAGAACGGACCGCCGGCCGCGGCCCGCGCCGCGTTGACAGCGACTGCGGCCGCTTGCTGGCTCTCCGGACACTCGACCAGCCTCGGCCCCCGCAGCGCGACGTACCGTCGCCCGAACCACGCCGCAACTCCGACGAGAACAGCGACGACGATCAGCGGCAGAAGCCAGCTCATCGGTATGCCTCCCGGGGATTCGAACACAGAGTAGCACAGGGACAACAGGGGCAAAGGGTTCGGAGATCAGGGGGCAGGGATCGGGGCCGAGAGCCCGGAGCCCAGATTCAGGATACGATCCGGAGTTGCTATGACTCTTCGTCATCCGATCGCTCCAGGTGACCGCCCCGCCGGCAATCCGCGCGGCACGCGCTCCGCCGTCATGGCGCGGCACGGAATGATCGCGACGAGCCAGCCGCTGGCCGCCGCCGCGGGGCTGGTGGTGCTTCGCGACGGCGGCAACGCCGTCGATGCCGCGGTCACCGCCGCAGCCGTCCTCTCGGTCGTCGAACCGACGATGACGGGCGTGGGCGGCGACTTGTTCGCGCTCGTGTTCGACGCCCGCACCGGCCGCCTGCGCGGCCTGAACGCAAGCGGTCGCGCGGGCCGAGCGGCGAGTTGCGCCGCACTGCGCGATCGCGGGTACCAGGCCGTTCCGCTCCGAGGTCCGCTGTCGGTGACGGTGCCTGGCGCGGTCGACGGGTGGGCCGAACTGCTCGCAGCCCACGGCCGCGTCTCGCTTGCGCGCGCCCTCGCTCCGGCCATCACGTATGCCCGCGAGGGATTCCCGGTCTCGGAGATCGTGGCCGGTCAGTGGCAGGCGGTCGAGGCCGTGCTCGCGCAAGACGATGTAACGGCCGGAGTCTTCCTGCCGGGCGGCCGCGCGCCGCGCGCCGGCGAGATCTTCACCAACCCGGGGCTCGCCCGCACGCTCGAGGACATTGCAGACGGCGGCCGCGACGCGTTCTACCGCGGACCGATTGCGGCCACCGTCGTCCGGCACCTGCAGGAACGCGGCGGCCTGCTGGACGCACTGGATTTCGCGGGGCATCGGGCGACGTGGGTCGACCCGATCCATACGACGTTCCGCGGCTGCGAGATCTTCGAGTTGCCGCCCAACACGCAGGGACTCGTCGCGCTCGAGATGCTGAACATCCTCGAGGGCGAGGGGCTTGCCACGCTGGGCCACAACAGTGCCGCGCTGCTCCACGTGATCATCGAGGCCAAGCGTCTCGCGTTCGCCGATCGCGACGCGTGGCTGGCCGACCCCGACCACCTGCCGCCTGGCCTCGTCGAGAGACTGATCTCCAAGGAGTACGCGGCCGAGAGACGCCGGCTGATCGATCCGCGTCGCCGCGCGGACGTCTTCGAACCGGGAATCGGCCGCCCGCGCCGCGAAGGGCCGCGAGGGCTCCCGCCATCAGCGGCGGGCGACACGGTGTACCTCACCGCGGTGGACGGCGACGGCAACGCGGTGTCGCTGATCCAGTCGCTCTTCGAGAGCTTCGGATCGGCGCTCGTCGCGCCCGGGACGGGTATCGCGCTGCAAAACCGCGGCAGCCTCTTCGTCCTCGAGGACGATCATCCGAACGCGATCGGTCCCGCCAAACGACCGTTGCACACGATCATTCCCGCGATGGCCTTTCGTGCGGGCCGACCGTTCCTGTCGTTCGGTGTGATGGGTGGAGACCTCCAGCCGCAGGGGCACGTGCAGGTGCTCATCAATCTGCTCGAGTTCGGCATGTCCGTCCAGGAAGCGGGCGAGGCGGCGAGGATCCGCCATTCGGCGGCGGGCGTAGCCGTGGAGTCCGGCATCTCCGCGGAAGCTCGCGCCGGCCTGGCCGATCGGGGTCACGTCCTGGTGGATACACCCGGTGTGTTCGGCGGCTTCCAGGGGATTCAAGTCGACGCCGACCATGGCATCCTGATCGCAGGCTCCGACCCGCGCAAGGATGGCCTGGCAATCGGCTACTGAGGGCACTATGGACTCGATGTCGTTCCGTTTCCTGACAGAGGATGATGTCCGCCGGGTGTTGCCGGCCTCGGCGTTTCCGGCGCTCGTCGATCTGATGGCCACGACGCTCGTCGACTTCTCGGCTGGCCGCCTGACGCAACCGGTCCGCACCGCGCTGCCCGTCGGCCCGCCCGGACAGTATCTCGGCGTGATGCCTGCGCTGCTGCCGGCATCCGGCAGCCTCGGCGCCAAGCTCGTCAGCGTCGTGCCCGACAACGCCGCGCGCAACCTGTCCACTCACATCGGCCTCGTCGTGCTGTTCGAGGTCGAGACCGGCGCCATCCGGGCGGTCATGGATGCCCGCTACATCACCGAGGTCCGGACCGCGGCGGTGTCCGCCGTCTCGGTCCGCCACATGGCGCAGGCCGACGCCAGCCGACTGGCCATCATCGGCACCGGCGTGCAGGCGCGCAGCCATCTCGAGGTGTTTCGTGCGTGCCGCCGATTGAGCGAGGTTCGCGTGTGGGGTCCGGATCGGAACCAGCTCGAAGCGTTCGCGCGAGAGATGTCGCCCCGCGTGGGCGTCGCCGTGTCGGCCTCGCGTTCCGCAGAGCAGGCCGTGACCGGCGCGGATCTGATCGTGCTGGCGACATCCTCCGATCGGCCGGTCATTCGAAGCGCGTGGGTGCACGCCGGTGCGCATGTCGTATCAGTGGGCGCCTGCCGCCCGGATCAACGCGAGATCGATCCCGCACTCATCGCCCGCGCCAGGCTCGTCGTCGACTCGAAGGCTGCGGCGCTCGTGGAGTCCGGCGACATCGTGATGGGAATTGCCGAAGGCCGATTCGACGCCGGACATATCGTCGGCGAACTGGGAGAAGTCGCGGCCGGCCTGATAGCTGGGCGCGCGGCGACCGGAGAGGTCACCCTGTTCAAGTCCCTGGGGCTGGCCGTCGAAGATGTTGCCGCCGCGTCGCTGGCCTGTCGGCAGGCCGAGGCGCAGAACCTCGGAACCTCCCTGGCACTGTAGAATGGGCTCGATGCGGGTACTCAGCACGGCGGCCAGCCTGGCGCTCGTCCTCACCCTGACGGCGGTGGACCCGGCCTTTGCGGATCAGCGGTCGGAGGCCTTGCGGCGGCAGGGCTACGAGGCCGCCTACAACCTCGACCACGATCGCGCGGTCGAGTTGTTCAAACAGGCGATAGCCGCGGACCCCAACGACGCGGCTGCGTACCGCGCGGCCGCCGCGGCTGCCTGGCTGCACGTGCTGTTCCTGCGCGGCACGGTGACGGTGGACGACTATCTGGGCCACATCTCGTCCACGTCGGACGTGCAGATGCCCAAACCGCCGGCCGACTGGGATGCGAGCTTCCACCAGTCGGTCGACCGAGCCGTCTCGCTCGGCGAGAAGGAGGTCTTGCAGCACTACCGTAGTGCGTCCTCGCACTACGATCTCGGCGCCGGCCTTGGGCTGGTGGCGTCCTACACGGGCACGATCGAGGGGCACATCTTCGCCGGACTGCGCGCCGCGCGGCGCGCCTTCAACGAGTCCGAGATGGCGCTCGAACTCGACCCGAAGCGAAAGGACGCCGGCCTGGTGGTCGGGACCTACCGCTACATGGTATCCACGCTGCCGCTGCCCGTCCGTGTGATGGCGTACATCGTGGGCTTCGGCGGCGACCGGGCGCTCGGGCTGAAGTTGATCGAGGAGGCCGCGGCGTATCCGAGTGATATCCAGACGGACGCGCGGTTTGCACTCGTGCTCATCTACAACCGTGAACACCGCTACGACGACGCCCTCGTCGTCGTCCGCGCGCTCGAACGATCCTATCCTCGGAACCGTCTACTGTTCCTGGAGGACGGCTCGACGGCTCTGCGCGGCGGGCGAACGCAGGAAGCCGAGAGAATCCTGGACGAGGGAATCGCGGGGCTGCAGCAGGACCAGCGACCGAAGATGCCTGGCGAGGAAGGCCGCTGGCACTACCAGCGCGGCATGGCGCGGCTGCGGCTCGGCAAGCTGCCGGCCGCCGAAGAGGACCTGAAGCTCGCGATGATCCGGTCCGAAGGGCGCACATGGGTGCAGGCGAGAATCCACGTCGAACTCGGGAAACTGGCCGATCTGCGCGGCGACCGGAAGGCGGCGGTGAAGGCATACGAGCTGGCTTTGTCGCTCGGCGTGGCGTCGAAGGACTTCAGGGCGGAAACGGAAGCGAGGGCTCTGCTGGGAACTCCGTACAGGCAGTAGCACTGCAGCAGGTGCTGCAGGTGCTGCAGGTGCCGAAGGTGCTGGAGGTGCGAGTGCTGGAGGTGCTGAAGGTGCTGAAGGTGCGAGTGCTGAAGGTGCTGGAGTGCCCAAGGTGCTGCACCGCACCCGCAGCACCCGTAGCACCCGTAGCACCGCACCTGTAGCACCCGTAGCACCATTGGCACCATCAGCACCTGATTATGGCAACCAAAAAGTGGATCCCGATCGTCGTCGGCATCGTGATCTTCGCCGCGATCGTCGGCGTGGGCGTTGTCGGCGGGCTGATCTATGTCGTCCGCCAGCAAGTCCATGTCCAGACGATGTCGGCGGCTGGCGGCGAGGATGACTTCAACAAGGCGGTGGCGCGGTTCGAGGGACAGAAGCCGTTCATCGAACTGCCCGGTGACGACAGCGATGCCGCCACCGTCGTCCACCGCGAGATGGAGACGCACGAAACGGGATCGGTCAAGACGATCCAGGTTCGCATCTGGCTGCGCGAGGAGCGAAGACTCGTGCGCCTCGAGCTGCCCTTCTGGCTGATGAGGCTGGGGGGGAACAAGCCGATGAAGATCAACACGGACGCCTCCGCCACGGGCGCGATCACTCTGAGCGTCACGCCGGAAGAGGTGGATCGGCGGGGGCCCGGCCTGCTGGTGAGACACGAATCGCGCCGGGGCGAGCGTCTGCTCGTGTGGAGTGAGTGAGAGACTAGGACAGTTTCAGAAACTCCTTCACCCTCGCGAGGAAGGTGCGAGGCATCTCCTCGACGGCAACGCTGGACGCGCTCTGCTGACGCGTCCGTTCGAGGCCGAGCCGCCGCTCCGCGACGGCTGTGCCGATGCTCTCCACCACAGCCGGGTGCGCCAGGGCTATCCGGCGGAAATCCTGCGCGCCAATCTCGAGCAGCAGGCAATCCGACACGGCCGAGACGGTCGCGGTCCGCGGTTCGCCCGTCAGCAATGACATCTCGCCGAAGAAACCACCGGCCGGGATCGTGGCGACCTCGGTCCCGTTCTCACCGATCGTCACGCGCACCTGGCCGCCGGCAATCACGAACATCGACTCGCCCGGCTGGTCCTGCCGGACGACGGTCTGGCCCTGGCCGTAGATCCGCTCGCGCGACACCGCCGCCAGCTCAGCTCGCTCGGCAGGCGAAAGAGGAGCGAAGATCGGCACGGCGGCCAGGCTGAGCGCACGCTCGTCGAGCGACGTGGCGTCCACCGCCGCGGGTCTGGCACGGTACTGCACCTGGATCGGGAACGGGATCTCGATGTGGTGCCGCCGGAAGGCGTAATACACGCACGTTCGCACCTGGTCGCGCGCCCGGTCGTCGGCGGCGAAATCGTCTATCCAGAACTTGATGCGGTAGATGATGGCGGACGCCGCAAAGTCGGCGACGAGCAGCTCGGGCTCGGGCAGCTTCAGCACGAGCGTCGCATCCGTCAGTGCCGACAGAATGACCGCCTTCACCTCGTTCGGCGGGGTCGAGTAGCTCACGCCGACTTCAATCTGCAGGCGGGTCGGCGCGGCGGGTTCGGAGTAGTTGGTGATGGCCTCCTTCGAGACGATGCTGTTGGGCACGGTCACCAGGTCGCCGTTCTTCGTTCTCAGCCGCGTCGCCCGCCACGTGATGGCGGCGACCATGCCTTCGAACTGCCCAACCTTGATCCAGTGCCCCGACCGGAACGGCTTCTCCACCTGAAGGGCAAGGCCCGCAAAAGTGTTGCCCAGGGTGTCCTGCAAGGCGAAGCCAATCACCACCGCGCCAACGGCCGACGTCGTCAGGAACTTCTCCTGCATCACGCTCGTGCCGACGACGAGGAAGATCCCGATGATGATGGCGTCCTGGACGATGTTGGGGAAGTGCTCGGGCGTGCGGTCCACGCGCCACGGGTTCACGGTGAGGACGACGGCGAGCGTGATCAGGCCGAGGGCCAGCAGCAGGTTCGCAACCGACTGGATGCGAACGATGAGGTCTGGTGCCACCGGCCCGGCGGCAGAGACGACGGCGACGGCGACGTAGAGGATGAACGTGGCGAGCGACACGCGCAGCTTGCTGCGCACGAGGCGGTTGGCGGTGAACGCCCGAAACGCGAACGTCACCGCCAGCGCCGCGATCCCCAGAACGAGCGGGTGGGACCAGACCGCGGACGGCACTACCGGAGGTTCCCTTCCTTCTTGAAGGCTGCGATGTCGGATGGCTTGAGGCTGACCACGACCATCGTCGGCACGGCCCCGCCCCTGGCGTTGCGCTCGGTGTCCACGCCGCGCGACGCGCCCGACCCGGTGACCTCAGCGGACTTCTTCTCCGAACCGGTCGGCTTCACCAGGTCGCCCAGGCCGAATCCCCTCTTCTTGGGCTGCTCTTCCTTCTTCTTGTCGTCGGCGGACTTGCCGCCCCCGGCCAGGCCCGCGGATCCGGCCTGCACCGCGGTGATGTCCGTCAGGCCTTTCGTCTTGTAACTGATGAACTTGCGGTACCGATCCTCGAGTGTCGCCGTCGAGGCCAGCTTCTCGGAGCCGATCTGCTTCGAGAGGCGATCCAGCCGCTCCTGCATCTCGGGATGCGACGCGAACAACCCCTGCTTCTCGCTCGCACTCTTGTTCCGCTCGGTCAGGCGCGTGAGGAAGGCGCCAAGGCTCGACGGCGAGTAGCCGACGCGGTTGGCGAGGCGGATGCCTTCCTTGTCGGACTCGAGTTCCTCAGCCCGGCCGAAGCCGGCCATCACCAGGTCGGAGGTGTGGTCGACGAGTTGCTGGAAGACCTTCTTATCGGCCAGCGTCTCGTCGGCTCCCATCTGAACGGCCTTGCTCTTCTGGACCGCCTTCACGGTGTGCTTGGCGGTGACGTGAATGATCTCGTGCGCGAGCACGTCGGCCAGTTCGGCCTCACTGTTGAGCAGGCCGAGCGCGCCGCGGGTGATGTGGATGTACCCGCCAGGCGCGGCGAAGGCGTTGACACCGTCCGTGTCGAGCACGATGAACTTCCAGGGCAGGCCGGGACGGCTGCTCGCGTCCGCGAGCACCGCGCCCACGAGTGTCACGTAGCGGTGCACCGCGGCATCCTGCA
The DNA here is from genome assembly GCA_036504215.1 of Vicinamibacterales bacterium. Taxonomy (NCBI): domain Bacteria; kingdom Pseudomonadati; phylum Acidobacteriota; class Vicinamibacteria; order Vicinamibacterales; species Vicinamibacterales bacterium. Next base: position 63,449 of record DASXVO010000052.1, read on the forward strand.
CGACGCCGTAGCGCGCCCGCACCTTCTGGCTGACGCCGTCACCCAGCCTGATCTCGTCGTCTTCCGTAATCGTCAGTTCGCGAATCTGCTGGGCGCGTTTCAGGATGTCGCCGAATTGCGGTGAAGCGGCGGCCGAACCCACGGCGGCGTCCGATCCGGCAGGCCGCGCCGGGCCGGCCGTCGCGGGCGGGACCATGCCCATCGCCAGTCCAACGATCACGGGAAGCAGGCGTTTCATGGCTATCCTCTCAACGGGACTCCGCGTCTCCAGTCTTCGCTCGGACTTCAAAGATGGCCACCGACTGGGTCTTGCCCTTGACGACCACGTCGCCGAGCCCGCGAATATCATAGCGCCCTTTCAGACGCTTGCGTGTCGCGTCACTGATGATGATCGACGTGCCGTATTGCTTGTTGAGCGACTCCAGGCGCGACCCGAGATTCACGGCGTCCCCGATAACCGTGTAACTCATGATCTTCTCGGACCCGATGTTGCCGGCAACCATGTCCCCGGTGTTGACGCCGATGCCAATCTCGAGCGTCGGCCGTCCCGTCGCGGCCCAGCCGGTGTTGAGCGTCGCCAACTCGTCCAGCATCGCCAGCGCCGACTGAACCGCGTGCTCGGCATGGTCTTCGTCGTCCACAGGCGCGCCGAACAGCGCCATCACGGCGTCGCCGACGAACTTGTCCAGCGTGCCGCGGTGCTCGAACAGGACATGCACGATCCGTGTGAAGTACTCGTTCAGCTGCTGAACGATCTCCTCCGGGCGGCCCTGCTCGGAGAACGTCGTGAAGCCGCGGATGTCGGAGAACAGGACGGTCATCTCGCGCCGCTGGCCGCCGAGCCGCGCCGAGGCCGGATCGGCCATGAGTTGGTCGTAGACGTCCTTCGACACGTAGCGCGAGAACAGCCGCTTCACCTGGCGCTTCTCGCGCCCCTCGACGAGGTACTGATACCCGACACCGGCAAAGGCCGCCGCGACGAGGCCGACCGTGGGCGTCACGACCGGCAGCCAGACGCCGTGGACGAACAGCGTCAGCGCAATGCCGGCGAACGCGGCCCCGGTGATGAGCGTGGCTGCCAGGCCCGCCCACACGCCCAGGCGGACCATCGCGGTGCCCGCCAGGAGCGCGCACAGCAGGAGCGCGATCGCCGCATGCCATGAATTCGCCGGTCGCATGAAGCGCGCCGACAGGACGTCGTCGATCACGCTCGCATGGATCTGCATCCCCGGCATCTTGCCCTCGCCGAAGGGCACGGGGATGAGATCGAACAGCCCTGGCGCGGTCGTACCGACCAGGACGACGGCGTCCTTGAAGCGTGCGGGATCGACGAGCGGCTTCTGTCCCGCCTGGATCTGTTGCTCGGAGTAGAAGAGATCGTAGAACGAATAGTCCGCGTAGGTCGGCCGTTTCGTGCGTGGGTCGAGCACGCCGCCCGGGTACCTGATCAACATGCGCCGGCTCGGATGGCGTCCTCCATCGTAGGTTGCCAGGTCGGCGTCGATGAGCGGCACGCCCCGGGTGCCGATGTGGAGAGCCGCAGCGTCTGTCGTCACGGCTGCTGGGGGCGTTCCGGTCACGATGAGCGAGGCGGCCACGGCCAGCGACGGCAGGAACTGGCCGGCGCCGCGGACGAAGGGCACCGCGCGCCGCACCGGGCCGTCGGGATCGAGCGCCACCAGATTGTGTCCGAGCGCGCGGCTCGCCGTCGCGAGTTCCTCGAATGGCGGCACGACCATCGGCCGCGCCTCGAAGCGCTCGTCGAGATGGAACGGCGGGAGGTTGGGCGGCGACGGCGGCTTGGCGCCACCGGCTTCCGCCGCGACATCGACGACGTGAACCACGTTTCCAGCACGCGCCGTGGCTTCGACGAGCGCCTGGTCCGATTCCCTGCCCGTCCACTCGTCGCCACCGACCTTGAACGCCCGGCGATCGCGCTCGGTGAAGATGATGTCGTAGACGACGACCTTGGCGGGCGCGCGCGCCAGGTAGTCGAGCAGCGCGGCGTGCACCATGCGCGGCCACGGCCAGCGGCCGACGAGCGGCTCGAGGTTGCGGATGCTCGATTCGTCGATCGCGACGAGAACGATGTCCTTGCGGGCCGATGAGGCGTCGGCGGCCCATTGAACGCGCCAGTCGTAGGTCTTGCGCTCGATCGTCTCGACGAACGGAACGAGGCCGGCCAGCCCGGCGAGAACGGCGGCAGCCAGACCGAGCAGCGAACCGATGAGGATCTTGCGCACGGTTCAAAGAGACTAGCACAAGAAGCGGCAGTGGCGGCGGGCCTCCGGGAGCTCCCGTAGATATGGCAATGTAGCTCCGTGAGGACCCCTATCGAGATTCCCGACGCGTTGTTCAGGACGGCCAAAGCCAGCGCGGCCGATCGCGGCCAGAGCCTGAAACAGTTCGTCGCGGAGGCTTTGCAGGAGAGATTGGCCGGCAGGCGGGGCCAGGTCCCCGCAGACGAGCCCGCGTGGATGCACGGGTTCGGAAGACTCCGCCGGCTCCGCTCTGAAACCAGGCCCATCCAGGCCAGGGTCGACGAGGCGTTCGAGACGATCGAGCCCGGGGACTGCGCGTCGTGTTGAAGCAGGCGGGCTGTCCCATTCCAGCCAACGACGCCTGGATCGCCACCCCGGCGCTGCAGCACCGTCTCCCGGTGCTCACCCGCGACGAGCACTTCGACGTCGTTCGCGGCCTTCGGCGAGCGAGTTGGCAGGACGCTCACGCCGGCGGCAAGCCCTCTTCCCATTTCGGCGCGCGGAAGTAGACCAGGAGCAGGCCGGGGATCGCGAGGAACACACACAAGACGTAGAACTGAACCCATCCGAGGCCGTCCACGATGAAGCCGGCGCTCGCAGGGATGATCGTTCTCGGGATCCCCATGAAACTCGTGAGCAGCGCGTACTGGGTGGCGCTGAACTTGCGGTTGCAGAGCCGCAACATGAACGTCGTCAGCGCCGAGGCGCCCATTCCGAGGCTCAACGTCTCGACGGCGACGACGAAGGCCAGGGCCAGGACGTTCGGACCCGTGGTGACCAGCAGCGAGAACGCCAGCGGTGTGATGCCCTGGAACACGCCGAACGCCAGCAGACACTTCCGGATGCTGTACCGCGTGAGGAGCGCACCTCCGACGAGCCCGCCCGTGAACGTCCCCCAGAACGAGATGATCTTGTAGTAGACCGAGATCTCCTTCAACGAGAACCCGATCTTGATGTAGAACGGCGTGAGCAGCGCGCTGGCCAGGTTGTCTCCGAGTTTGTACAGGAGGATGAAGAGGAGAATCTCGATGGCCCCCGGCCGCTTGAGGTAGTCGAGGAACGGGCTGAAGACCGCCTCGCGCAGGCTCCGCGGAGCTGCCACGGCGTCCCTGGGCTCGATCGCGATGAGCGTGCCGACCACGCCGACGAGCACGAACGCCGCCAGGATCATGAAGACCTGGCTCCACGGCAGCACGTCACCGAGAAACAGCCCCAGCACCACCCCGATGTAGCGAAAGCCAATCAGGTAACTGTTGACCGCCACGGCCGAACCGAACCCGAGTTCGGATTCGTCGAGGACGTCGCGCCGGTAGGCGTCGATGACGATGTCGTGGCTGGCCCCGGCAAAGGAAATGACCGTGGCGAGGGCGAGAATGGTGCCGACCGCCCTGGCCGGGTCGAACTGGCCCATGGCGACAATCGACACGAGCATCAGGACCTGCGAAACCAGCATCCAGCCCCGCCGCCGTCCGAGAAACGGGGGAACGAACCGATCCATGAGGGGGGACCAGGCGAACTTCCAGGTGTAGGGCATCTGGACGAGGACGGCCAGCCCAACCGTCTTCAGATCGATCCCCGACTTGGTCATCCACGCCTGGAGGACCGTCAGGACGATGCCGAGCGGGATCCCGGAGGCGAGCCCCAGACACAGGATCGTCAGCATCTTCCGGGTGAGCATCTTCCTGAGCATGAGCGAGTTCCCTTGTCAGTCCGCGGTCATCGCTGCGGCGCGGCGACGCGGCGACGTTCGGGCGTGTGGTCGCGGAGGCGGAAACGATGAGCGTCGGGCCGGCGGCGGCGCCGGCCGTTCAATGGCCCTCGGATGTGAGCTTCAGGATTTCACCGACGGCTTCGCCCAGCGTCGGTCCGAAGGCGATCACGCCGTCCTGGTGTCCGCCCATCACCACGACCCCCTGCCGGCCGAGCGCCTGCCTCTTGTGCAACCGGATCATCTCCTGACCCATCGCCGGCGTGCCATACAGGACGTCGTCCCGGGTCGTCGGCAGGTGGTGGCGACAGGTCGACCAGATACGGTGCGAGTGCACGTGAGCCACGGCGCGGATGGCGCCATTCACCTGGTAGAGCGCGGCATGGGTCAGGGCTTCCGAGGACGGCGGCCGCCCGCCGATCGACCGGAGGAAGTTCTTGTCCAGGTCGATGACGGTGACCTTCGCGAAGTGGCGTTGATCCACTTCGGTCAGCCCGCTCGACTGGCTGCACGTAATCAGGAAGCACGGTGAGGAATACAGGCGGATGCTCAGGTTGCCGTAGCCAACTCCCTGGGCGTCCGCACCGATGAGCCCGAGTGCGTGGAGCCGGCGCCGCTCGGACAGGAGTTCGCCCATCTCGGCGGGCAAGTCGATCCTGGTCGATTCGTGCTTGACGGTGTACTTGACGACGCCTTCCTGCTCGGGTGTCTTCACGATCCTCATTCGACTGTTCCTCGCGGGCGCGGCCCGAAGCCCTCATTCTACGCGGCATGGGGCATCCTGTCCCCACCAGCCGCGCGGAAGGAGCGAGCCTCTGCGCCCGCTGCCCGCCGGCCCCCTGGCGCGACTGCGGGGGCGACGGGCATTGGCGGAGTGTCGAGGGTTTCGGTGTGCCACCCTGCGGGCCGACCCGGCTAGAGGCTGAACCTCCCGACCAGCGTCTGGAGCTGCGCGGCCATCTCCGACAGGGCTCGCGCGGCCTTCTGCGTGTCGCTGGCACCGTGCGACGCCGACTGCGCGGCGCCCGCCACGCTCGAGACATTGCGGGCAATCTCGCCCGCGCCCCGTGCCGCCTCGGTGATGTTCCGGCCGATCTCGTTCGTGGTCGCCGTCTGTTCCTCGACCGCCGACGCGATCGTGTTCGACACGTCGTCGATCTGCGTGATGAGGCTGCCGATCTCGCCGATCGCCGTCACCGCGCCCTTCGTCTCCCCCTGGATGGCCTCGATCTTCTGGCTGATTTCCTCGGTGGCCTTCGCCGTCGCCTTGGCGAGTTCCTTCACCTCGTTGGCGACGACCGCGAACCCCTTGCCCGCGTCGCCGGCGCGCGCCGCCTCGATGGTCGCGTTCAACGCGAGCAGGTTGGTCTGCTCGGCGATCGACGTGATGACCTTGATGACGTTGCCGATCTCGATCGAGCTGTCGCCGAGTTTCTTCACCGTCTCGTTGGTGGCATTCGCGACGCCGACGGCGTTCTTCGCCATCCTCGCCGCCTCGTTCGCGCTCTTGGCAATTTCGCGGATCGAGGCCAGCATCTCCTCCGAACTCGTCGCGACGACCGTCAGGTTCTTCGACACCTGCTCGGACGCGGCCGATACCACGTTGGTCTGCGTCGCCGTCTCCTCGGCGTTCGCCGCCATCTGCTGGCTGATCGTCGTCAACTCCTCGGACGACGCTCCCAGGCTCTTCGCACTCTGGGTGACCTGGACGATCGGTTCGGTGAGGAGATCCAACGTCCGGTTGACGCCGTCGACGACGTTTCGGAACTCGCCCGCGTGGTGCGAGGCGTCCGCCCGCTCCCTGATCTTGCCGGCGAGGGCTGCCTCCGCCAGACGGTTCGTGTCCTGCACGAGGTTACGGACGCCCTGGATCATCATGCCGAGCGCCTGATTGAGCTTCGCGAAGTTGTCGGCGAACTCCCGCGTGTCCTCGTCGGCCTGTGCCACCGCCGTCTCCACCGCGAGGTCGCCCTTCGCCACCCTGTCCAGGCTGGCGACGAACTTGAGGACTTCGGCCGACTGGAAGTCGCTGACCTTCACGGCGACACGGGCGGCGCGCTTCACGGCGGTCTGGTCGGTGATGAACTCCATCGCGCCGGCGACGCGCCCCTGGCCGTCCCTGATCGGCACTCCGGTGTACGCAATCTCGAACTGTTTGCCCTGCGGGTGCGCCTCGGTTTCCGAGGAGACCTGGATCAGCTGCCGCATGCACAGTCCGGTGGCGCACTTCTCGGTCCGGCAGTCCAGCGTCTTGAAGTGGTCGTAGCAGTGCGTGCCGACCATGGCTCGCGGCGTCAGGCCCGCCAGCCCCGCCGCCGCGAGGTTCGCGTACCGGATGGCGAAGTCCCGGTCGACGATGAACGCGGGGGCCGGTACCACGTCCAGGTGGCCGACGAGCGCGTCGATCGTGGCGTTGATGCCGTTCACGATCTTCCCGAAATCTCCGCCGTGCTTCGCCGCGTCGCCCCGGGTTCCGAGCTGTCCCTCCGCGGCGGCCGTGGCAAGGGCCGCCGCGTCGGCCACGAGCGCGTGCACCGCGTCGATGCACGTGTTCAGGTTGTTCTTGATCTCGTTGAAGTCGCCGGCGTACGAGTCGGTGATTCGCGAGGGGATGTCGCCCTTGGCGATCCGGTCCACGTACTCCGCCGCCACGTTCAGCGGTCCGATCACCGCGTCCAGCGTCGCGTTCACTCCCTCGACGATCCTGCGGAAGTCTCCCTGGTGCTTGCCCGCGTCGGCGCGCGTCGCCAGGCGTCCGGCCACCGCGGCCTGCGAGAGCGCGTTGGCGTCGGCCACGAGCGCGTGCACCGCATCGATGCAGGTGTTCAGGTTGGTCTTGATCTCGTTGAAGTCGCCCGCGAACGTGTCGGTGATCCGCGGCGGAATGTCGCCCTTGGCAATCCGGTCCACGTACTCGGCGGCCACGTTCAGCGGCCCGATCACCGCATCCAATGTGGCGTTCACGCCCTCGACGATTTTCCGGAAGTCCCCGCCGTGCCTGCTTGCGTCAGCGCGTGTCGCCAGCTTGCCCTCAACGGCCGACTGGCCGAGCAGCCGGACATCGACGACGAGGGCCTCGATGGCTGCCTTCATGGTCTGCATCGCGTGCCCCAGACGGTCCTGGTCCGACGCGACGGCGACGGTGACGGCCAGATTGCCCTTTGCAATCGCATCCGCCACCTCGGCCTTGGCAGCCAGTGACTCGATGCACACGTTGAGGTTGCTCTTGATCTCGTTGAAATCGCCCCGGTACGTGTCGGTGATCTTCGGCGGGATGTCGCCTTTGGCGATCCGGTCCACGTATTCTGCCGCCACGTTGAGCGGTCCGATGACTGCGTCCAGCGTATTGTTCACGCCAGTGATGATGTCGCGGTAACCGCCCTCGAACTTCTGCGCGTCGCCGCGCGTCGCCAGCCGCCCCTCGACCGCCGCCCTGGACAGCATTCCCGCTTCGGCCACCAGGCCGCGCAGCGCCGCCACCGTCCGGGTGATCGCCGGCACAATCTCGTCCTGCGCGTCCTTCGGCTTCACGTCGACGGCCAGGTCGCCGGCCGCGATCTTCTGCATACTCCCCACGACGGTCGCCTGCAGGTCGTCCGCGAACTGGTCCATCGACTGCGCCAGCACGCCGAATTCGTCACGGCGCCGGAGATTGAGCCTCTGCCCGAGGTGCCCGTGGGTGAGCTCCTGGAGCATCTGGACGACGCCGGTCAGCGGCTTGGTCAGGTGCCGCGTGAGAAGGAACCCGATCACCAGCGCGGCGAGCATGGCGGCGAGCATGACGCCAATCACGACCCGGTAGGAGCGCGCCGCGAGCGCCTTGGCCTCCTCATAGGCGCCGGCCGCCTGCTTGTCGTGTTCCTCCGCCAGCTCGGTGATCGCCATCACGGCTGCGTTACCTGGCGCCTGAATGGCCAGCAGGGCCGTGAAGGCCTCCGCATCTCGGTGGTTGCGTGCGTGGTCGATGACCAGTTGCGCCCCTTTCAGATAGGCGCCGTAGTCGGCCAGCATCTGCCGGTACTTGGCTCTTGCCCCCTCGTCATCAATGGCCTTGGAGTACTCGGTCGCGGCCGCCTGGAACGCGGCGTCGTAGTCGGCAATCTTCCGGACTTCCTTCTCGATGCTGGCCGAGTCCTGGTACAGGATGGCCGAGCGGATCGAAACCCGCAGCAGGCAGAAGTCGATCGAGGCCTGCTTGATGTTCGAGATCGCGCTCGTCTCCTTCTGGTACATCCGTGTGACCAGCCCCATGATGGTCGCCGTGCTGTACACTCCGGTGACGCCTACAGCGCCCGTGAGGATCAGCACCACCATGAAGGCGCCCGTCAGCTTCACGCCAGTCTTGATATTGTTCAAACCAATCATGATCGTCTCCAGCCTCGCCGATTGGGCGGACCCACCGCGACCGGGATCGTCGAGTCGGTGGTGCCAGATCGGCCGTTCCAGGCGCGGTCTACGCTCGAGGTCTGATCCCCGGTCGTAGTGTCGTCAGTCGTCGGCCATTTCTCGCATGAACGTGGGTGTGGCGCATCCAGACAGTGCAAGGCGGCAGCCACATCAGGAACGGTCGATTCCGGCAGCGCCCCGACTGTAACTGGTCCACGGTGAGCCAACTGCGGACAGGAGTGAGCGGCAGGCGCACTCCGCGGATGTCGGGATCGCGGGTGAGGCGGTCGGCCGACCGACACGAACATCGATCGATGGCGGCATAGCTCGACGGCAGAGCGCCGGCATGGTTGGGCCGCGAACCGGATCGTGGTGATTGGCGGCAGCGTCCGCACGGGCGCGGGCGGCGGCGATGGCGCTCACAGGAGAGAGGCGGGGAAGTTTGGTACCGGTACGGGGATTCGAACCCCGGTCCCGTGGCTGAGAACCACGTGTCCTAACCCCTAGACGATACCGGCACCCAGAGGTCGTTCGAGCTTTTGATGATACACGGAGGCTCGCGCGGCGGTCAAGGTGCCTGCCTCTGTCGGGCGCCCAGAGCCGCCTGCTCGTGCGTGCCTTGCGCAACGGACCCTCGGCGGGTCACTATTGCGCCCGTGGCTGTTCGCAATCCCTCGTGGCTGCTGGCGGCGCGGCTCCTGGCCGTCCTGGGAATCGTGGCGGCCGTGGTCTTCGTCTATACGAGGATCTTCCCCGTCAACAGCACCACGGTCGCATTGACGCTGCTCCTGGCCGTCCTCGGCATCGCCTCGCACTGGGGGCTCATCGAGGCCCTGGTGACGGCCATCACATCGGTGGTCTGCGTCAATTACTTCTTCCTCGCGCCCGTCGGAACGCTGACGATCGCCGACCCGCAGAACTGGATTGCGCTGCTGGCGTTCCTGGTCACGGCAGTGGTCGCCAGCCAGTTGTCGGCGAGCGCGCGGCGGGAGGCGCGGGAAGCGGCGGCCCGTTCGGGCGAGATCGAGCGTCTCTACAGCCTCAGCCGCAGCCTGATGGTCACGGGCGAAGCGGACAACATCTCCGAACAGCTCGTGGGACACATCCGGCGCACGCTTCCTGTTGCCGCGGTCGCCTTCTTCGACCGGGCTGAGGATCGCGTGTTTCGCGCGGGCGACGAGTCGCGGGGACTGCCCGACGCCCGGCTCCGGGATGCCGCGCTCCAGGAGACGGTCTTTCAGGACTTCGCGGCAGGCGAGACGATTCTGCCGGTGACGCTTGGCGGCCGGGTGATCGGCAGCATCGGGTTCGCCGGTCAGGCGGAATCGGAGTCCGCCTACCGCGCCGTGGCCAGCCTGGCGGCCATCGCGGTCGAACGGGCCCGCGGACGCGAAGCGGCGAGTCGGGCGGAGGCGGCCCGGCAGAGCCAGGAGTTGAAGTCGGCGATCCTCGACAGCGTCGCGCACGATTTCAAGACCCCGCTCACGTCGATCAAGGCCGCCGCGACCGGCCTGCTCGAAGGGAAACTCGAAGCCGACACGTCGCGCGATCTGGCACAGGTCATCGACGAGGAGGCAGATCGCCTGAACGTGATGGTGACCGACGCCATCCAGACCGCGCGGATCGACGCGGGCGATCTCCACCCACGGCGCGAGCCGTGTTCCGCGGTTGAAATCCTCGAGCGCGCGGTTGCGGCGTGTGCCGGGCGCCTCGAAGGCAGGGCGATCACGTGGGACATCGAGGCGGCCCTGCCGGCCGTGAACGTCGACGCGAGCCTGGTGGCGCTCGTGCTGCGCCAGGTGCTCGACAACGCGCTCAAGTACTCGCCCCCCGACAGCCCCCTCCATGTGTCGGCGCGCGTCAGCGGCCGGCAGGTTCGTCTTGGGGTGTCGGATCGTGGGGTCGGCGTCGCAAGCCGCGAACGGGTGCGCGTGTTCGACCGGCTGTACCGAGGCGACGCAGGAAACCAGGCCCCGGGCACCGGCATGGGGCTCGCCATCGCGCGCCAGATCGTCGAGGCGCACGACGGCCGCATCTGGGCCGAGGATCATGACGGGGGCGGCAGCACGTTCGCCTTCACGCTGCCGATTGCCGGCGAGGACGAACCATGACCGCGCGAATCCTCGTCATAGACGATGAGCCGCAGATTCGGCGCGTGATGCGGACCACGCTCGTGGCCTCCGGCTACGTGGTCACCGACGCCCGCAGTGGCGAAGAGGGCCTGCAGAAGCTGAGGGACGCCAGGCCGGATCTGATCCTGCTGGACCTCAACATGCCGGGGATGGGCGGCATGGCCGCGTGCCGGGAGATTCGCCACGCCTGGGACGGACCGATCATCGTCCTGTCGGTGCGCGGTGGCGACCACGACAAGGTGGAAGCGCTCGATGCCGGCGCGGACGACTACGTGACCAAGCCGTTCAGCACGACCGAACTGCTCGCGCGCATCCGCGCGGCCCTCCGGCGCGCGCCGACCGCCTGGGCTGAGGACACGCCTCCCGCGCTCGTCCTGGGCTGCGTTCGCGTGGACTTCCGCACGCGTCGCATCATCCAGGGCGACAGTGAAGTCCGCCTGACACCGAAGGAATTCGACCTCCTGGAGTACCTCGTCGCCCACGCGGGCACGGTCATCCCCCACGCGCGCCTGCTCCAGGCGGTGTGGGGACCGGACTACGGGAACGAGGTCGAGTACCTGCGCGTGTTCATCAACCACCTGCGCAAGAAAGTCGAGGTCGACCCGGCAAGTCCGCGGTTCATCCTCACCGAGCCGAGGGTCGGCTATCGCTTCGAGCGGCCGCCCGCATCGGATACCGATCGTCCAGCGCAAGGTTGAGCAGCAGCACGTTGACCCGCGGTTCGCCGAGGAACCCGAGTTGACGGCCCTCCGTGTGGGCCTCGATCAGGCGCTCGATGATCGCGGGCGTGACGCCGCGCACCCTCGCCACCCGCGCGGCTTGAAACGCCGCGTTCGCCGGCGTGATGTGAGGGTCGAGGCCGGATGCCGACGCGGTCACCAGATCGATCGGCACCGGGCCGCTCCCGTCTTCCCGGCGTGCAGCGTCGGCCCGCGCGCGGACGAGAGCAACCAGCGCCGCGCTGGTCGGCCCCAGATTCGAACCGCCTGACGCGGTGGCGTCATACCCGGCAGGTCCCGCGGCCGATGGACGGGAATGGAAGTACTCGGGTGCCGAGAACGGCTGCCCGATCAGGCGTGAACCGATCACCCGGCCATTCCTGACGATGAGCTGGCCGTCGGCGCTGTCAGGAAACAGGAGTTGCGCGCACGCCGTCACGGCCAGCGGATAGGCAACCCCGAGAAGCCCGGTGGCGACCAGAATCATCAGAACGGCAGTCCGCAGATTGGCGGCAATCCTCATGTGGCCCTCGTCGGCAACTGCTAGGCCAGCCGCAGCAGGCCAATCACCATGTCGATCGCCTTGATCCCCGCGAACGGCAGCAGCAGGCCGCCGACGCCGTAGATCAGGAAGTTGCGGCGCAGCAGCGCCGCTGCGCTCATCGGCCGGTAGCGCACACCGCGCAGCGCGAGCGGCACGAGCGCGACGATGATCAGGGCGTTGAAGATGACGGCCGAGAGGATCGCCGACTGCGGCGTTCGCAGGCGCATGACGTTCAGGGCCGCGAGCACCGGAAACGCGCCCATGAACATCGCCGGGATGATGGCGAAGTACTTGGACACGTCGTTCGCAATCGAGAACGTCGTCAGGGCGCCGCGCGTCATCAGCAGTTGCTTGCCGATCTCGACGACCTCGAGCAGCTTCGTCGGATTCGAGTCGAGATCCACCATGTTGCCGGCTTCCTTTGCAGCCTGCGTCCCGGAATTCATCGCCACGCCGACGTCGGCCTGCGCAAGCGCGGGCGCGTCGTTCGTCCCGTCACCGGTCATCGCCACCAGCTTGCCGTCGGCCTGTTCGCGCGCGATCAGTCGCATCTTGTCTTCCGGCGTGGCCTCCGCCAGGAAGTCGTCGACGCCTGCTTCGTTCGCAATCGCCGCGGCGGTCAGCGGGTTGTCGCCCGTAATCATCACGGTCCGGATCCCCATCGCGCGAAGCTCGGCAAAGCGCTCTCGGATTCCGCCCTTCACGATGTCCTTCAGGTGGATCACGCCAAGAGCTCGGCCGCGTTCCGCGACGACGAGCGGCGTGCCACCGGACGACGCCACGCTCGAGGTGAGCATCCGCAGGTCCTCCGGCACGGCCCCGCCGTGCGATCGCACGTAGCGCTCGATGGCATCGACCGAGCCCTTCCGAATTTCCCGCCCGTCGAGGTTCACGCCGGACATGCGCGTCAGCGCCGTGAAGGGCACGAACGTCGCGCCGCTCGGCTGGAGCGATCGTCCCCGCAGCGCGTACCGGGTCTTCGCCAGCACGACAATCGATCGACCCTCCGGCGTCTCGTCCGCCAGCGATGCCAGCTGTGCGGCGTCGGCCAGGTCGGTCTCGGTCACGCCCGCGGCCGGAAGGAACTCGGTCGCCTGTCGGTTGCCGAAGGTGATCGTCCCGGTCTTGTCGAGCAGCAGCGTCTGGACGTCGCCTGCTGCCTCGACCGCGCGTCCTGACATCGCCAGGACGTTCCGCTGGACGAGGCGATCCATCCCGGCAATCCCAATCGCCGACAGCAGGCCTCCGATCGTCGTCGGGATCAGGCAGACCAGCAGCGCGGCCAGGACGAAGATCGACTGCGGTGCCCCCGAGTACTGGGCGAGCGGTTCGAGCGTGACGACGGCAATCAGGAAGACGATCGTCAGGCCGGCGAGCAGGATGTCGAGAGCCACCTCATTCGGCGTCTTCTGGCGTTCGGCACCTTCCACCAGCGCGATCATACGGTCGAGAAACGTCTCGCCGGGGTTCGACGTCACCCGGACCTTGATCCAATCGGAAAGGACGCGCGTGCCGCCGGTCACTGCCGAACGGTCGCCGCCGGACTCCCGGATGACGGGCGCGGACTCGCCCGTGATGGCCGATTCGTCAACCGTGGCCACGCCTTCGACCACGTCCCCGTCCGCGGGAATCACGTCGCCCGCCGGCACCATCACGAGGTCGCCCTTGCGCAGATCGGGAGCACGAACGACCTCGATGTCCCCGCCCCTGGTCAGCCTGCGCGCGAGCGTATCGGTTCGCGAACGGCGGAGAGAGTCGGCCTGCGCCTTCCCACGGCCTTCCGCCATCGCCTCCGCGAAGTTGGCGAAGAGCACCGTCAGCCACAGCCAGACCGTGATCTGAAGTTCGAATCCAACGTCGGGCACCGAACGGAACAGGTCCCGCACGAGTTGAACCGCGGTGAGCGCGCTGCCCAGCTCCACCACGAACATCACCGGGTTTCGCATCATCAGGCGAGGGTTCAACTTGAGCACGGCGGCCCAGGCCGAACGAAGGACCAGTTGCGGGTTCGAGAAGGACGGGGAGGTGGCAGTCATGATCTGTTCGTGGCGTCAGAACGTGCGGCCCTGGCGCATCAACAGGTGCTCGACGATCGGACCGAGGCTGAGCGCCGGGAAGAACGTCAGCGCGCCGACGATCACAATCACCGAGACCAGCAGGGCGGTGAAGAGCGGCGTGGTCACGGGGAATGTCCCGGCAGAGACCGGCACCCGTTTCTTGCCCGCCAGGCTGCCCGCGATGGCCAGCGTCGGAACGATGACGAAGAAGCGCCCGATCAGCATTGCCATTGCGAGCGACACGTTGTACCAGCGCGTGTTGGCGCCGAGGCCGGCGAACGCCGACCCGTTGTTGCCGACACCGGACACGAACGCGTAGAGAATCTCCGTGAGACCGTGCGGCCCACGGTTGGCGATGGCCGATGTCCCGAATGCCGGCGACGCGATTGACACGGCCGTGAGCGCGAGGATCGTCAGCGGGAAGACCAGCACGGCCAGCATGGCCATCTTCACTTCGTGCGATTGAATCCGTTTCCCAAGGTACTCAGGCGTCCGGCCAACCATCAGGCCGGCAATGAAGACGGCCAAGACGATGAATACCAGGATGCCGTAGAGCCCCGACCCGACACCGCCGAACACGACCTCTCCCAGCATCACGTTGGCCAATGGCACCAGGCCGCCGATCGGCGTGAACGAATCGTGCATCGCATTGACCGCCCCGCAGCTCGCGTCCGTCGTCACGGTCGCAAAGAGCGCGGACCCGGCCACGCCGAACCGGACCTCCTTGCCCTCCATGTTGCCGCCGGGGCTCGATTGGCTTGCCTGCTGGTCGATCTGCGGCAGCAGTGGGTTCCCCTGGGCCTCCGCCCAGTAGGCCGTTGTCACGCCCGCGAGGAACAGGAACGCCATCGCGGCCCAGACGGCCCAGCCGTGGCGGCGCGATCCGGTCATCTCGCCGAGTGTCGCAGTCAACCCGGCGGAAAGGCTGAAAATGCCCAGCATCTCGAGGAAGTTGGAGAGCGGCGTCGGGTTCTCGAAGGGGTGGGCGCTGTTGGCGTTGAAGAATCCGCCGCCGTTCGTGCCCCATTCCTTGATCGCCTCCTGTGACGCCACCGGACCCTGGGCGATCACCTGGCGATCGAGGGGCGGTGATGCCGCCTCGCGCCCGCCTGCCGTCGTCGCAAAGACGTGGCGGTCCACGAGAAGGGCGGCGTCGTAGGCCCGGAAGTTCTGCACGACCCCCTGCGAGACCAGCACGAGCGCGCCGACGAAGGAGAACGGCAGGAGGATCCACAGGATGGCGCGTGTCACGTCGACCCAGAAGTTGCCGATGGTGCCCGCCTCGACCCGCGCGATGCCGCGAATGAAGGCGATCCCCAGTGCGATCCCTGTCGCCGCCGACACGAAGTTCTGCACCGCGAGCCCGGCCATCTGCGTGAGATAGCTCATCGTGGTCTCGCCGCTGTACGCCTGCCAGTCGGTGTTCGTGGCAAACGAGGCCGCGGTGTTGAAGGCCAGGCCGGGCGGCACGGCGGGAAGATGCTGTGGATTCAGCGGCAGCCACGCCTGCACGCGCTGCAGCAGGTAGACGCTGACCATCGAGACCAGGCCGAACAGCAGGGCGGCCGCCGCGTACTCGGTCCACCTCATCTCGCGCGTCGGGTCGACACGTGCGATGCGGTAGACGAGGCGTTCAACAGGTGCGACAAGGCCGTCAAGCAACGTCCTCTGGTTCGTGAAAACCCGCGCCATGAACCGTCCGAGCGGCACGGTGACGGCCGACACCACGCCGAGGAACAGCAGGATCTGCAGCCACCCGTTCGCGGTCATCTCAGAGTCTCTCCGCCCGCAGCAGCGCGTACGTCAGGTAGACGAGAAGCAGCGCGGCGAGCGCCAGGGCGAACACAGCTTCATTTGTCACGGTTGGATCTCCCCTCCAGCCGGTCGCAGCCGACGATGTACAGGAGACAGGCGCCGTAGAAGCACAGCGTGACGACGACGAAGATCACGTCCACCATACTCAGTCACCAAATGCCGCGCCGATCCAGCGGCCGAGGCGTCCGCGAGCCGGGTTGACCTCCACTGCGTCCACGAGCACGACTCGATGACCATGCGCGGCCAGCCAGCGCGCAAGGCGCCGGTCCTTCGAGCCGAAGAGCCGCCTGATCCCGATGAACACAAGCGAGGCCGGATTGAGCGTTGCGCCGAGCATCGAGCGTTCGTCGCGACACACGCAGACGCGTACCGTCCCCGTGGGCACCACCGAGGCGAAGCGCTGCACGTCAATGACCGGACCGACCGGCGACGCCTCGTCGAGCTGTTCGTGGAAGTCCACGACGCGAGGCACCACGATGATCAGTCGCGCGCCAAGACGCTGTCCGAACTCCCGCGCCGCCCCGACAGCCGCCTCGGTGCCCCGGCGCGAGGTGGCCACCACCGTCAGTTCCACGGCCCCGACCTCGAGTTGTGAGGCAGCGGCATCCGACCACTCGTTGGCATTCATCACTGTCAGCGTAGGCCGGTCTCCTAAACGCCGCGTAAGCGCGGGATAAAGGAACCGTAAAGGACCCGTACTTCGAGGAAGACGACGGCTATGATGGTTCTGTGCTCGAACCCAAACGGCGCCCGGACCCGGAACGGCTCCTGCGTCAGATCACCGCCGGCGAGCGCGATGCCGAGCGCGGCAGGCTGAAGATCTATCTCGGTTACGGACTGGGATCTGAACCCGCGGTCAGGATGTTCGACGAGGGCCGCCGCAGGCACGAACGTGGTCAGGACGTGGCCGTTGGCGCGATGCGGTCGGATGCGTCGTCACACCTGTGGTCCCTCGTCGCGGACATTCCCGTCGTACCCTGCGTCCGACGATCCGGCGGCGAGGCGATGGATGTGGAGGCGCTATTGACCCGACAACCCAGGGTCTGTCTCGTCGATGGCGTCGGGCAGCGGAATCCCGAGGGAAGCCGGCACGCCGCGCGATGGCAGGATGTTGAAGATCTGTTGGCGGCCGGCACCACGGTGATCGGCACCATCGACGTGCAACACATCGATGAACTGCGGAAGCAGGTCGAGGCCATCACCGGCCGCGACAGCGGCGACGGCGTGCCCCTGTCGTTCGTCGAGGCCGCGGACGGAATCGTAGTCGTGGACGTCCCGCCCGAGACGGTGTCGCGCCGGGAAGGTGATGCGGCCCTGCGCGAACTTGCCCTCGTCCTTGCTGCCGAGATGGTCGATCGGCAACTGAATGCCTATCTCGAAGCACAGGGACTTCCGCCGGCGCGGGGCGCCCGCGAACGGCTGCTCGTATGCGTCACCCCGCGGGCCAACGCGCGGTTGATGATCGACACGGCCAGGCGAACCGCGGATCGTTTTCACGGCGAACTGATCGTCCTGCACGTCCGACAACCGAACCTGAGTCCGGCCGACCAGGCGGCTCTCGATGGTCACCTCGCACGTGCCGCGGATGCCGGAGCCACTGTCGCGGTCGTGG